>NZ_SMKP01000136.1:0-28742 GCF_004349015.1 Nonomuraea diastatica | reverse complement strand
CAGCAGGTGAGTGCGCAGCGCGTCGGCGTCGGCACCGAGAGGGCCGGTCAGGGGGCGGGGTCGGCCCCGGAAGCGACATAGACGGTGCGGATCAGCCACAGGCCCAGCGGGGTTGCGGCGAGCCGGGTCAGGCCGGGGACGGCGCGGGATCGCAGTGCGGCCAGGGTGTGGGTCCAGGCCTCGGTCGGGGATGAGGGGAGGCAGGCGGTCAGGTAGTCTGCTGCGGCCTGCGGGGTGAGGGGTTTGGGGACGATGACCGCCGCTGCGGTCAGCGGGCGGCCGGCGTCGTGGACGGCGGCGGTGAACTCGGCGCGGCGGCTGGTGAGGATGAGCTGGTCGCGGGCGGTCAGCGAGGCGTTGAGCGCGGCGATCACCTGGGCGCGCGCGGGGGCGAAGATTTCGTCCAGTTCGTCCAGGACCGGCAGGATGTGGCCGCCTTCGGCCAGCGCGGCGGCGGCGCCGGCGCCGAGCTGCGGAGCGGCCAGTGCCGGGTAGTCCTGTTCGAGCCGGACAGCGAGCCAGTCCTGCAGGCGGGGATGGGTGCAGTTCCTCCTGAGGGAGTAGTTGGCCGGGGTCATCAACGATCAGATGTGATCGCGTCCGGGTAAGGTAGGTGCATGCTTTGATGCCTGCCCGGTAATCGGGCGCCTCCGTTACCTCCTTCGTTCGTCGCAGATCGACCCTGGACCCACGAAGGAGATGCCTTTCATGAACACATCGACCTCCATCGACGTTCCCGACCTGTTCGCCGCGTCTTATGGCGCGAACGGTGCCGAGGCGCGCGCTTGGCTCGCCGATTTGCCTCGCCTCGGCGGCGAGTTCCTGGACCGCTGGCGGCTGCGGCCAGACGGCCCGGCCGCGTACGGCATGGCTTCGCTGGTCCTGCCCGTACTTCAGTCCGACGGGACACCCGCCGTCCTCAAGCTTCAGCAGCTCCGGGAGGAGACCGCCGGCACCGCCTCCGGGCTGCGGGCATGGCAAGGCGGCGGCATTGTGCGCCTGCTCGACTATGACGAGCAAAGCGGCACGCAGTTGCTGGAACGCCTGGATGCGGCCCGGCCGCTATCCTCGGTGGCCGACGATGATGCGGCCATGCAGATCCTGGCCGAGCTGATGGCCCGCTTGACCTCGGTTCCTGCCCCAAGGGATCTGCGACGGTTGTCTGACATCACTGCGGCCATGCTCGAGCAGGTCCCGCAGGCCGTGTCGGCACTGCGCGACCCTGGCGAGCAGCGGCTGGTGCGCACCTGCGCGTCCGCCGTGGCCGAGTTGGTCGGCGAGCCTGGCGATCGCCTGTTGCATTGGGATCTGCACTACGACAACGTCCTGGCCGGGGAACGGGAACCCTGGCTGGCCATCGACCCTGAACCGCTGGCCGGCGATCCGGGGTTTGAGTTGCTGCCGACACTGGACAACCGGTGGGAGGAGGTGGAGGCCACCGGTGATGTGGCTCGCGCGGTGCTGCGCCGCTTTGACCTGCTGACCGAGGTCCTCGGTCTCGACCGGAAGCGGGCAGTCGGCTGGAGTCTCGGCCGCGTGCTGCAGAACGCACTGTGGGATATCGAAGACGGCAAGGCCACGCTCGAACCTACCCAGGTCGCCATCGCTATGGCACTGCTGCGCCGGCGAGAATGAAAACAGGGACAGCTTGACAGCTCCTGCAGTTCATGAGGGTGATCAAGCGGTGAGGTCGTGCTCCTCCCGGTAGCGGGCATGGTGGACGCGTTGGTGCTCCCGGGCGAGGTGATAGCGCCAATAGGCAGCGAGATCACCATTGGCGATCAGGGCGCGGAGTTTCAGGATGGCTTCGGCTCCGGCCAGGCCCCAGCGAGCACCGGTGATGTCCAGGCGATCACCGATCAGGTGGCGGCAGGCGCCCTCGATCACGCCGGTGGCGATCGGCCACCCCTTCGTGAGGGCCTGGTCGTAGCGCAGGAACATAGTATGGCCGGCCAGGTAGCGGATGCAGGCGTCGATCTCGCCCCGGCGGCGCGCAGGCAGTGCGGCAGCCTGGGTGTCCAGGGCGGTGACGACCTGGTCGGTGTGCCCAGCGAGCAGGGCCAGGGCCTGAGTGGCGACCCAGTCTTCAGCGGCAGGGTCGCCGGGACGGTGCAGATTCCAGGCCCCAGCCCACAACTTCTCCAGAACGTGCACGAAGTCGATGACGATATCGATCGTCACGTTCCGGCGGGTGGCCTCGGCGCGGATCTGGTCGAGCTGGTGACGAGCGCCGTCGACCAGCACCACCCAGGTCCGAGCGTGGCTGGGGTCGCGCGCCTCGGCGTGGTCGAACACCTGGGCGATCACCTCGTCGGAGTTGGCGATCACCGAGCCGCACAACCATTTGCCGCTGGCGTGAGGCCCGGCTCGAGGCGGCCGCTGCCCGTGGCGTCCGCCGGGAGGGGCGATCACATCGTGCGGGCGTCGTGGCGCGGGCTCGGCGTCGTAGACCACGCCAAGGGTGGCCATCCGCTTGCGGCAGGGCTTTTCCCCCGAGGCTAGGCGGGTGCGGAAGGTCGGGATGGCTCGGGCGGCTGCCTTGGCGGTGGCCGGCCGCAACGCTTCCGGGCGCATCACGATGCCTTTGCCGTCCAGGCTGAGCACCAGCAGCGTGGAGGCGGTGCACGGGATTGGGATCTTCTGCTGGTAGAAGGCGTCGATATCGACAGCGGCCGAGCGCACCAGCTGCTCGAGTTGCCGTTTGCCGATCATGGGGCCGCACCGGGCCTCGATGGCGGCTTTGGCGGCATCGAACGAGCCGCGCACCATCTTGGTGCCGGCCAGACGGGCCAGCCCGTGTGAGTGCCGCCCGCTCGGCAACGATAATGCGGCATCAGCTGGATAGGCGTTGCGGAGGCCCGGGGTCCGCCAGGCGCATCGGCGCACGGTCACCGTCCCGAAAACGGTTGCCAGCAGCCGATGATGGCCGGTCTCGACGCATCGGCGCACCACGCCGTCCGCGCCGGCCACCCCTGCGCCGTCGCGGCGGGCGGCCAGGACCGACTGCTTCTCGCGCAGCGCCCGTAGGTCCAGGTGGGCCTGTAACAGCTGTCGCAGCAGCTCACGCCCTTGCTCGTGGAGCATCTCCTCCAGCCGATCATGCGGTAGCGTCCCGCTCACAGGATCAGCGAGCTGTCCGATCAGACAGTCAAACGTCTTCTTCGCGGCCACAAAGCAGTCAGCTGGTGTAGCTGTGTCGTACGGTTCCACCACGGGCTCTTCTTTCGTGGGTTCGGGCAGGTTGGCACCCTCGAACCTGACGGCGGAAGAGCCCCGTCACCATTACCCGGCCGGTGACGACCCGATGCCCTCCCCATCCGCCCTCTCTCCCCGCGTCGGCCCGGCCACCTGGCGGGCCACCCGCTCGGCCACCGCGAACAGTCCCGGCCCGTCCTCGCTCAACCAACCACGTTCCACCAGCCGCTTGAGCTTGGACCGCAGTCCTTCCCGTTTGGCCGCCTGGTCAGGCATACCCATCGCCACAGCAATCTGCCCGGCCCGCATCGCCCCACCAGCATCGAGCAAGATCTCCACCGCGTCCTGGTACGCCTGCGGCAATACCGACACCTTCATGCCCGTCCGCCACCGCGGCACTGTCACCACCCCCAACGGGGCCGGGTGGCCGTCCACCGCCGCGTCAACGGAGACAGCTCCAGCATCGTCCGGTGGCCGCTCAACCGACTGGACGACCTCGTCCAGGACCTCCTCCACTGTCTCCCGGCTAATGACCAGCCGCGATAACCGGTCCTCCTCGGTCTCCAACCGCTGGCTCAACTCGGCGATCTGCTCGCGAAGCTGTTCCACCCGCCGACGGGCCGCGCTCTCCCGCCGCACCAACTCCTCCAGCAACGAGCTCATCGCCACCACCGCCTCGCGCTCCTGCTCACACGGTAGACAACGACCAGCCGTTCAAACAGCCCAGACCCAACCGCCCAGCTCAACCACCCCCTCAGAGGGAGCCGCACCCATCTGAGCTGGGGGCTTTGTCTGCGTTGGAGGAACGCTGCTTCGCGGTGTGTCGTCCGAGGACGCGATGACCGTTTCGCGCCTGCACTGGTGCCGGGTACGGGCGCGGAAACGGGCGGAACGTCACCCCGGGTGGGTCATCTGAAGGCGGCGATGTTGCGGATCGCCCATTCGGCGAACGTGCGGGGCGTGCGGCCGAGGACCTGTTCGACGTCGGGGCTGATTCGCTGCTCAGCGGGGGTGGGGTTGCCGATGATGTCGAGGGTGGTCTCGACCACGGGCTCGGGCATGAACTGCAGCATCTGTGCGCGGGCCTCGTCGCGGGTCTGCTCGATGAACCGGATCGGCTCGCCGATCGCGTCGCCGATAGCCTCTGCTCGTTGCCGGGGCGTGCTGAGGGCGGGCCCGGTCAACTCGTAGACCTGCCCGGCGTGACCGTCCTCGCGCAGGGCTGCTGCGGCAACCTCGCCGATGTCGGCCGGGTCGATCCACGGCAGCCCGGTATCCCCGAATGGTGCGGCGGCCGTGCGCCCCGTGCGGATCGTCTCGGCCCACGCGAAGGCGTTGGAGGCGAAGCCACCGGGCCGCAGGATCGTCCAGTCCATGCCCGACTGCCGGATGACGTCCTCGATGGACCGTCCCATTTGCCCATGGGAGGACGACTGCGGTCGGGTTGCGACTCCCTGGGAGGACAGCAGGACGGCCCGTCGAACGCCACCGGCTTTCGCGACGTCGAGGATGCCCTGGGGGCTCAGCAGGTGCTCGCCGGCACCGCCGTCGTGGAGGAACACCGCGTCAGCGCCGTCGAAAACGGGCCGAAGGCTCTCAGGGGCGGCCAGGTCCACCTGGCGGTACTGGACACCCTCCGGCACCGCCACGCCCGAGACTCCTCGGGACACCGCCGTCACCTGCTCGCCGGCTGCCGCGAGTGCCTGCACGAGCGGTCGGCCAACGTTGCCGGTGGCTCCCGTTACTACGATCATGAACTTTCCCATCGATTGTGGTCAGTCATGCCGGGAGCTTTCTCTCGGCTGAGTTAGTTGACTAACTGAAGTGCAACCATAGCCAGCCGAACCCGTTGCTGTCTATGGTTAGTTAGGTGACCGACTTGAAGACGAGCGATCGGGCCCCGGTCGCCACGAAGCGGGGCAAACGGGAGCGGCTGATGGCCGCCGCAGTGCGGATGCTGCATGAGCAGGGCGTGGAGAAGACAACGCTCGCCGATATCGCACGGGCGGCCGACGTCCCCGTGGGCAACATCTACTACTACTTCAAGACCAAGGACGACCTCGTCGAGGCGGCCATCGGCGCGCACGCGCAGGGCCTGCAGGCAATGATCGCTTCACTCGACGAGCTCCCCACTCCGCAGGACCGGCTGAAGACGCTCATCGGCGGCTGGGTGCAGCAACGCGACCTCGCCGCCCAGTACGGCTGCCCCACCGGAACCCTGGCCTCGGAGCTCGACAAACGCGCCGATGGTCTCGACCGCACCGTGGCCAAGGTCATGCAGGGCCTGATCGACTGGACCGAGCAGCAGTTCCGTTCGATGGGCCGAAGCGACTCCCGCGACCTCGCGGTCGCCCTGATCGCCGCCTACCAGGGGATCTCGCTGCTCACCAACACCTTCCGCAACCCCGAGCTAATGACCCGCGAAGGCGACCGGCTGGAACGCTGGATCGACTCGCTCGGCCGGCCGCCAGGAGATCCTGGCGGCGCTGCATAGATCTTTCCCTCCCATCTGGGGTGCCACCGGAATACGGGTCCAGCCGAGATACGGGTAAAACCGGCCATGAGTCGATCTTGAGAACGTCAGGGCGTGCCTGCCGCGGGTCCGGGTTGAGGGCATTCGGTACCCGGCGCCGACTTCCGTGACGGATGGTGCGTAATCTCGGAAATTGCTTGTCGGGACGTAGAGGAGGCCGACTCTGGATTCCGCATTCCGCCTCGCTCACTGTGTTCGATCGGCTACAGTGTGACCTATTCTGTGGTGATCGGGGCTGCTGGGAAAGGCTGTGCCCGATGGCCTCGATCGACAAGACTGCCTACCCGCGGTTCAAGCGGACCATCTCCGAGCGCGAACTGCGCGCGGCGTACTCACCGAGCCTGGCGGAGATGGACTGGGCGCGGGAGATGACCGACAGCGACGAGACCCGGCCGTCGCTGATGGTGTGGCTGAAGTGCTGTCAGCGGCTGGGACGGTTCCCGCGGCTGGCCGAGATCCCGGCCCAGGTGATCGAGCACGTACGGAACGAGCCGGGCCTGCCGGAGCAGGTCGGCATGACGGACGTGGCCGAGCGGACGGGACGCAACCACAAGGCGCTGGTGCGGTCCCGGCTGGGGCTGGACGGCGATCAGGCCGCTGCGCGCAAACTGGCCGAGCAGGCGATCCGGCGGGCGGCCAAAACGAAGGACCACCCGGCTGATCTGATCAACGTGGCGCTGGAGGATCTGGCCATGAACAGCTGCGAGTTCCCGGCGTTCTCCACCCTGGATGACCTGGTCTCTCAGGTGCGCGCGGAGGTCAACGGCGCCATCTTCACCCTGGCCTACGGCCGGATGAGCTTCGATGACCACGCGCGCCTGCTGGCGATGCTGGAGGTGGATCCCGCCACCGGCCGCAGTGGCCATGACCGGGCGAAGAAGAGCGCGCCGCGAGCCACGGTGACCAAGCTGCGCCTGCAGCTGGACCATCTGGCCTGGCTGGATGGCATGGCGGGGGCCAGCGACGCGTGGCTCAAGGGGGTGCCCGCCTCCAAGATCGCGCATTTCGCGGCCGAGGCGCGGGCGCTGGACGCCGCCGAGATGCGCGATTACGGCGAGGTCAAGCGGATCGTGCTGGAGGCGTGCCTGCTGCACCAGGCGCGGGTGAGGGCCCGTGATGACCTGGTGACCATGTTGTGCAAGCGGATGAACACCTTGCACAACAAGGCCCGCGAACTGCTGGAGACCATTCGCGCCGAGCAGCGTCAGCGCAACGAGCGGATGCTGGCGGTGCCCGGCGACCTGCTGAGCGCGGCCAAGGAGGTCGACCTGGCGGCCCGGAACGCGCCGAACCCATGGACGGCGGTGCGGCGCCGGCACGAGACCGGCCGGGCGGTGCTGGAGACGATCGAGACCAACGGCGGCCTGACCGGCCTGGTGGCCGAGCACGAGGCGCTGGCCGCCTTCCACGGCGACAACTACCTGCCGCTGCTGGACCGCTTCTACCGCTCACACCGCGGGCTGCTGCTGCGCCTGGCCGGCGTGCTGGTGCTGGAACCGGCCAGCGCGGACCGCAGGCTGCTGGAGGCGCTGGAGTTCGTGCGCGCCAACGCCACCCGCACCAGCGAGTTCATCGGCGACGAATACACCGCCGAGGAGGAGGCCGTCGATGAGACGACCGGCGAGGTCTCCACAGTGACGGTGCGCAAGCACGTGGACGTCTCCTTCGCGCCGGAGGCCTGGCAGAAGGTGATCGCCGACAAGCGGCGCCCCGGCAAGCTGGTGCGCCGGCACTTCGAAATCTGCGTCTTCTCCTGCCTGGCGGACGAACTGGTGCGCGGCGATGTGGCGGCGGTCGGCTCCGAAGCCTACGCCAACTGGCAGTCCCAGCTGCTGAGCTGGCAGGACTGCCAGCCGCACCTGGCCACCTACTGCGCCGAGGTGGGCCTGCCCACGACAGCCTCTTCGTGGCGCAGTTGAAGACCCGCATGAAGAACGTGGCCGCGGCCGTGGACGCGGGCTACCCGGACAACGCCGACCTGCTCATCGACGAGCAGGGCCGGCCCTCGCTCAAGGCCCGCAAGTCCGCCGGGCACAGCGCCGAGGCGCTCAAGCTGGCCACGGCCGTCAAAGACCGGCTGCCAGAACGCTCCCTGCTGGAGATCCTGACCCGGACCACCCGGCACCTGCGCTGGTTCCGGCACTTCGGGCCACTGTCGGGATCGGAGGCCAAGCTGGCCGACCCGCTGGAGCGCTACCTGCTGGTCGCCTTCGCCTACGGCTGCAACCTCGGCGCCGCCCAGGCCGCCCGGCACCTGGGCGGCCGCATCAGCGCCCACGAGCTGTCCTACACCGTGCGCAAGCACGTCACGCTGACCAGCCTGAACAAGGCGATCGCCGACGTGGTCAACGCCTACCTGCGCCTGGACCTGCCCAAGGTGTGGGGGGAGGGCAACGCGGTGGCCGCCGACGGCACCAAGTACGACATCTACGTGGACAACCTGATCGCCGAGTTCCACATCCGCTACGGCGGCTACGGCGGCATCGCCTACCACCACATCGCTGACAACTACATCGCGCTGTTTTCCAGATTCGTCCCGTGCGGGGTATGGGAGGCCGTCTACATCATCGAAGGGCTGCTGGAGCAGGAGAGCGAGGCGGCCCCCAAGGAGATCCACGCCGACACGCAAGGCCAGTCATTCCCGGTCTTCGGGTTGGCGCATCTGTTCGGGTTCGAGCTGCTGCCGCGCATCCGCAACTTCCGGGACCTGACCTTCCACCGGCCCGAGCCCGGCGTCCGCTACCGGCATATCGACGCGCTGTTCGGCGAACCGATCAACTGGCATCTGATCGAGAACCCTGGTCCTTGACCGTGACCTGCCACATGCCCCAGTCATAACTGGCAGGACCTGATGAAGGTGGCCATCTCCATCCGCGAAGGCGAGCTGTCGTCGATCACGCTGCTGCGGCGGCTGCGGCACGACTCCAAACGCAACAAGATCTACCGCGCCTTCCGCGAGCTGGGCCGCGTGATCCGCACCATGGTGCTGCTTCGGTACGTCTCCGACGCCACGCTGCGGGAGAACATTACCCGGGCCACCAACATGGTCGAGTCCTACAACAACTTTTCCAAGTGGATCGGGTTCGGCAACAACGGGGTGATCACCGAGAACGAACCGGAGGAACAGGAGAAAGCGATCAAGTTCAACATCCTGGTCGCCGACCTGGTCATGTACCAGACCACACTGGACATGTCGCTGGTGCTCAACCAGCTGCGCAGCGAGGGCGAGACGGTGCATCGCGCCGACGTGGCCATCATGTCGCCCTACCAGGAGGACAACGTACGCCGCTTCGGCGACTACATCTACGACCTGAACGCGCCGCTGGACGGCATGGAGGTCCTCCTCGATCTTGAGGAGGAAACGGAGGCGGCCTGAAACGGCACTGCCCATGAGCCGCCGCACAGGATCCCCTCTCGTGCTCAGCGATAGCGCGCGTGACCGGCTTCAGGATTGACCACGTCAATCATGCCTGCCATGGGGTATGCCATCTCCGGTCCTCGTCAATGTCGTTGCCGATGACCCGCAGTGCGGAGTTCGAACCGTGCGGGTTTAGGGAGCAGGCCGCGTGTACGGTCCGCACTTCACCGGTCGTGCCTACGGTGATGTCGGTCTGCGTGGTCAGGCGTGTGGCTGCGGGATGGTGAGCGCGGGTGGAGATCTCGTATGTGTGGATGAGTTCGATGGGTTCGTCTTCCACGGTGCGGCCCTTTGACTGCCAGCCGCCACGGACGACGACTTCGGTGTCGTCCGTGTTCTCCTCGATGGTCACGGTCATCTGCCGGTCGGTCATCCGGCGGTCTTCCGTTGCGCGAGGAGGCGCAGGTAGTTCGAAGGGGGCTGTCATCTCGCGGGGAGCGGGCACCGTCGGCAGACGCAGGATGCTGTTGCTTTCGGAACCGACGAGCACGTCGTAGCCGGCGGCGGAGAGCTGAGGCCAGTACTCGGGGAAGTCTGCCGCGCTGAGTGTCAGCTGAAGGCGGTGTCCGGACTTCAGCTGGTAGCGGATGGGGTCGAAGCCCAGCTCGATGTGATGGCCCGTATCAGATGTGTCCGGTGGTTCTGGCGTCCCGGTGTAGGGCGGCGGGTTGGACAGGCGCTGGAAGCCGCGGGTGATCAACGTTGTGTGGCCGTTTGGCGCGAGGTCGTTGAGCTTGGCGACGATGTCGACATCGAGGTGGGCGACGGCCAAGGAGAGGCTGATGCGCGGTGCTCCGGCGATGTCGAGGGGTGAGTCGAGCACGTCGGAGGTGAACGCCGCGGATCGGGCCACATCGCGTGTCTGATCATGCGGGGCCGCTGCCATGCCTAGACCTGCGGCGACTCCGGTCGTTGCGTCGAAGGTCACCGGCACGCGGCCCGGCGCCGCCGGCGGTCCGGCGCTCAGCGCGTCCTGGGTGAGGTGGAGGGCGCGATCGACGGAGGGCACGGCAGGGAAGCGTTCGGCGAACTCCCATCGCTCGGCGCCCATGATGTAGGTGGATACCGTCGGCGTCTGGGGGGCCTGGGGTGGTATGCCGCGCACATGTTCGTCGAGCCAGTCGATGGTCAGGGCCACCGAGTCGACCGGCGCCTGTTCCTGCCCTTCCGGCATGCCGTGCAGCCATGGCCCGCAGATGATGCGGCGCGGTGCCCTGATAGCCTCGAAGTCGCGCCACGCGCCCGAGATGTTGGTGTCCCGCCAGCCGGTGATGATGAGGGTGGGCACGTCGATGGCGGCCGGGTCGGACTCTCGCCCCTGCCAGTAGTGGTCGCGGTGCGGATGTCCGGCCCACGCGTCGTG
This sequence comes from Nonomuraea diastatica, assembly GCF_004349015.1. Taxonomy (NCBI): domain Bacteria; kingdom Bacillati; phylum Actinomycetota; class Actinomycetes; order Streptosporangiales; family Streptosporangiaceae; genus Nonomuraea; species Nonomuraea diastatica. The sequence continues at coordinate 18,233 of NZ_SMKP01000136.1, read as the reverse complement.
CCACGGTTTCGACGCCCGTAGGCGTGCGGTGAACGCCGAAGGACGGAGCCAGGGGGCTGTGGGGGGCAGGGCGACCAAGGCCAGCATCATCGTCGACCACTCACCAATGATCATGGCCAGTCCGAGGGCACCTTTGCGTACTACTTCGCCGGTGTAAGGGTCTGTCGATCCCTCGATCGACGCCACCGCGCGCAGCGACGGAGCTCCGCTGGTCGCCGCCCGCAGCGCCGTGATGCCACCGTATGACAGGCCCCACACGGCCACCTGCCCGGTGCACCATGGCTGATCAGCGAGCAGTTCGATGATGTCGTAGATGTCGTCCTGCTCGACCCTTTCGAACGCGTCGGACTTGACCCCCTCCGAAGAACCGGTCCCGCGAAAGTCGACCACTGCGACGGCGTACCCGGCCGCGGTGAACCTCTCGATCTGTGGTGTGGCTCGTGGCCCGAACCATGCGTCTTTGGAGTACGGGTTGGACGCCACGATGACCGGCCAGAGATCAGAGGAGTCCTCATCCGGGAGGTAGACGTTGGAATCGAGACGCACACCATCACGCATGGTCAACGGCACGTGTCGGACCAGTCGCGGCATGGGGCTCAGCCTCTCTGCTGATACGGGCAAGGGGTCTGTCGTGCCTGGGCGTCCCATGTCGCCGGCGGTGATGTCGGCGGCGGTGTCCCACTCGGGGAAGAAGTCCGGCCCGGCCGGGTCGAGGAACTGAAAGCGCGCGATGTTGGCCGGCCGGGTGCGGGCCGGCCCCTGGCCGGGGTGCGAGGTCTGAAAGACCGGCCAGTACATGGCTCGGCCGAGACGGTTGGCGGCCACGATGTCCATCCGGCCGTTGCGGATGATGGCCGGGGCGTCGGTCATGGCGTCCAGCATCCGCTGCAGCCCGGCCCGGACCCTGCGGGCGGGGCGGCGGGGGCGGTGCCCCGCGCCTGCGGCGCGGGCCAGGTCGAACAGGTGGGCGCGTTCGGCGTCGTCGAGCTGCAAGGCGCGGGCGACGGCGTTCAGGACGTCTTCGGAGACGCCGCTGATGTGAGCCTTCTCGAGACGGGTGTACCAGTCGGTGCTCACCCCGGCCAGGACGGCGACCTCCTCGCGGCGTAGCCCCGGCACCCGGCGCCGCCCGCCGGGGGCGAGCCCGGCCTGCTGCGGGGTGATGCGGGCGCGCCTGCTGATCAGGAAGTCGCGGATGTCGTCTCGGTTGTCCACCTTCCCCACTGTAGGCAGCGGCCGGCGATGGAAGGGGGTAGAGGTTGTCCCCCCGATAAACGCGACCTCCCGCGCGCGAGATGCAGCCGGTTTCCTGGGTGTTGTCATACGGGTGCCGTGCTTGCGGGAGCGGCAGGGCAAAGGAACGCCAGGGAGGAGGTCATTTTGTTCCCGGCCGCAGACCATCCGGCCCTTTTTCGGAAAGAAAGGCGAGAAAAGGGAGATGCCGATGTCGGACGACAAGCCGTCGGGTGCGCAGGCCATGTTCGGGGATTTCGCTCCGAAGCCAAGCTGGTGCGGCTGACCGATGACGTGCTGTTCGGGCAGGTGTGGCCGGATGAGGGCCTGTCACGGCGGGACCGGAGCCTGGTGACGGTGGCGGCGCTGGTCGCCCTGTACCGGGGCAACGAGCTGCCCTTCCATCTGAAGACGGCGATGGACAACGGACTGAGTGCCGAGAAGCTGAAGCACGCGATCACCCACCTGGCCTTCTACGCCGGCTGGCCGAACGCGATGACCGCCATGACCCAGCTGAAGAAGATCGTCGAAGAGGGGAGCTGACGTGCAGCTGATCGAGCAGCCGCCGACCAGCAAGGCCCCGGCGGAGATGTTCACCGGGGACGCCTGGTGGGACGTGATCTACCGGGGCAAGGAGCCGTCGCGGGCGCGGGCGAACATGGTGCGCTTCGCGCCGGGCGCGCGTACCGCGTGGCATTCTCACGGGCTCGGCCAGACCCTCTACATCGTCGAAGGTGTCGCGCTGATCCAGGCGCGCGGCGGGCGGCTGATCGAGGCCCGTCCGGGCGACGCCGTACACACCCCGCCGGGCGAGGAGCACTGGCACGGCGCCTCCCCCGACCGTTTCATTGGTCCATCTGGCGCTGTGGGTGGGCGACGAGACCATCTGGCTGGAGCACGTCGGCGACGCCGAGTACGGGGCGGCCCGCTCCAGCCCGCGCGGCTGAACTCGGCTGCCTGCCGACCGGCCACATCACGACACACCTGATTCGGATTGAGGAGATCCACCATGCGTGGAGCAGTGTTGTACGCCCCTGGCGACGTGCGCGTCGAGGACCGCCAGGACCCGGCGATCATCGCGCCGACCGACGCGATCATCCGCCTGTCGGCGACGTGTATCTGCGGCTCGGACCTGTGGCCCTACCGAGGCGTGGAGAAGCTCGACGGGCCGGCCGTGATGGGGCACGAATACGTCGGCGTCGTGGAAGAGGTCGGCAGCGAGGTCACCACCGTCAGGCCCGGCCAGTTCGTCGTCGGCTCGTTCGTCGCCGCCGACGGCACCTGCGAGATCTGCCGCTCCGGCTACCCCTCCTCGTGCGTGCACCGGGTGTTCATGAACGAGGTCGGCACCCAGTCCGAGCGCGCCCGCATCCCGCTGGCCGACGGCACCCTCATGGCCACCCCCGGTATGCCGGGCGCGGAGCTGATCCCCAGCCTGCTGGCCGCCTCCGACGTGCTGGGCACCGGCTGGTTCGGCGCGGTCGCCGCGCAGGCCGGCCCCGGCAAGACGGTCGCGGTCGTCGGCGACGGCGCGGTCGGCCTGATGGCGGTGCTGGCCGCCAAGCAGCTCGGCACCGAACGGATCATCGCGATGAGCCGCCACGAGACGCGCCAGAAGCTCGCGCGCGAGTTCGGCGCCACCGACATCGTCACAGAGCGCGGCGACAACGGCGTGGCCCAGATCAAGGACCTGACCGGCGGGTTGGGCGCCCACTCGGTCGTGGAGGCGGTCGGCACCCAGGAGTCGATGCGGCAGGCCATCGGTTCCGCCCGCCCCGGCGGGCACGTCGGCTTTGTGGGCGTCAACCACGACGTCGCCCTCAGCGGCGACGAGCTGTTCTTCGCCCAGGTCAGTCTGTTCGGCGGCCCGGCCCCGGTGCGCCGGTTCCTGCCCGAGCTGATCGAGTTGATCTGGGAACGGAAGATCGACCCCGGCAAGGTCTTCGACCTCACGCTGCCCCTGGACCGGGCGGCCGAGGGATACCAGGCCATGGACGAACGCCGCGCGATCAAGGTCCTCCTGCAGCCCTGACCGGCGGTTCGAGCCGGCCTTCCGTCCGTTCCTCCTGCTGATGAAGGAGAAGTGAGGCTTCATGTCCGACGAGCTCTCCAGCCACGAGTATGGCGATGGTGAGGAAACGTCCGGATGGTCCCGGCGGGCCTTCCTGTCGACGACCACACTCGGCGGCGCGGCAGCCGGCGTTCTGGCGTGCGCTGTCCCCGCCGAGCAGGCCGAACTGGCGGCCGGGCTGGCCGGGGCAGGCGATGAGCACAGCAGCGCCCTGTCAGTGACGGTGAACGGGCGCCGCCACCAGGTGACGATCGACAACCGGACCTCGCTGCTGGATCTGCTGCGCGAACGGCTCGCCCTGCCGGGCACCAAGAAGGGCTGCGACCAGGGGGCATGCGGGGCGTGCACGGTGCTGCTGGACGGCCGCCGCGTCAACGCCTGCCTGACCCTAGCGGTGCGCTGCCAGGACGCCGAGGTCACCACGATCGAGGGGCTGGCCTCCGGCGGCGGCTCCGGCGACGGTGAGCTGCATCCGTTGCAGCAGGCGTTCATCGAGCAGGACGCCTTCCAGTGCGGCTACTGCACCCCGGGGCAGATCGTGTCCGGCGTCGGTTGCATCCGCGAGGGTCACACCGGCTCCCGGGCGGAGATCCGGGAGTGGATGAGCGGCAACCTGTGCCGCTGCGGCTGCTACGTCAAGATCGTCAACGCGGTCGCCCAAGTCGCACGCCAGGGCAGGAGCTGACATGTATCCCTTCGCCTACACCAAGCCCGCCGACACCGCCGCCGCGCTCGCGGCCGGGGCGCGCGGCGGCCGCTACATCGCCGGCGGCACGACGCTGGTCGATTTGATGCGCGAGACGGTGGAACGTCCCGGCACGCTGGTCGACATCAGCGGCCTGCCCCTGGACGACGTACGGGACACGGCGCGCGGACTGCGCATCGGCGCGCTGGCGCGCATGGCCGACGTCGCCGCCCATCCCCAGGTGCGCAGCGCCTACCCGGTGCTGGTGCAGTCGCTGGAGCTGGCCGCCTCGGCGCAGCTGCGCAACATGGCCACCATCGGCGGCAACATCCTGCAGCGCACCCGCTGCACCTACTTCCGCGACGTCTCCGCCGCCTGCAACAAGCGGCGGCCCGGGTCCGGGTGCGCCGCCCTGGACGGCTACAACCGCTCGCACGCGATCCTGGGCGCGTCGGATGCGTGCGTGGCGACCCATCCGTCCGATCTGACCGTCGCGCTGGCGGCGCTGGACGCGAAAGTGCGGCTGCTCGGCCCGGACGGCGAGCGCGAGGTCGCTCTGACCGAGTTCCTGTTGCAGCCGGGGAATACACCTGAGCGTGAGCACGACCTGCGGCCGGGCGAGCTGATCACGGCGGTGGAGATCCCGCCGCACCCCAAGCCTCTGCGCTCGGGCTATCTGAAGGTGCGCGACCGGCAGTCGTATGAGTTCGCGCTCACCTCGGTGGCGGTGGTGCTGCACCTCACCGGCGGCGTGATCCGCCGGGCCCGGGTCGCCGCCGGCGGCGTGGGAACGGTGCCGTGGCGGCTGAACGCGGTGGAACGGCGCCTGACCGGCGAGCGCCCGTCGCAGCGGCTCTGGGAGCAGGCCGCGGAGGTCGCCGCCGAGGGCGCCCGCCCGCTGCGCCACAACGCCTTCAAGGCCGAACTCCTCAAACGCACCGTCGAACGGCAACTGCGCACGGTGGGAGGCACTCGATGACCCAGCAGGCACGGCCGGTGGCGGGCACGCCGCTGAGCCGGGTGGACGGGCGGCTGAAGGTGACCGGCCGGGCCGCCTACGCCGCCGAGCAGGACGCGCACGCAGCCGTGCGCGGCGAGGTGCACGGCGTGATCGTCACCAGCACCGTAGGCAAGGGACGGATCACCGGGATCGACACCGCGCAGGCCGCCGCCCAGCCCGGCGTGCTCGCGGTGATCAGCCACCTGAACGCGCCGAAGCTGCCCTACCGGCCCTACCGCGGAGAGGTCGACCCCGCCAGGGGAGAGCGCCTGCGGGTGTTCCAGGACGATCGGGTGCGCTTCTTCGGACAGCCGGTCGCGGTCGCGGTGGCCGAAACCCTGGAAGCCGCCCAGCACGCCGCCAGCCTGGTGCAGGTCACTTACGCCGCCGAGCGGCCCGCGACCGGCCTGGACGCCCCCGCCGGCCCGCCCAACCAGAGCGAGAACTATCAGCGCGGCAACGCCGATCAGGCGCTGCAGCAGGCGCATACCCGGCTCGCACGGACCTACCGCCTCACCCGCGAGAACCATCACCCGATGGAGATGCACGCCACCATCGCCCGCTGGGACGGCGACCGGCTCACCGTGTGGGACAAGAGCCAGTTCGTCCGCACCGTCCGGGGCGAACTCGCCGCCGTGTTCGGCATCCCGGCCGAGTCGGTCCACGTCATCTCGCCGTTCGTGGGCGGCGCGTTCGGCAGCGGGCTGCGGGCCTGGCCGCACGTCGCCGTCGCCGCGCTGGCCGCCCGGCAGGTGCGCCGCCCGGTCAAGGTCATGCTGACCCGCAAGCAGATGTTCACCGGAACAGGTTTTCGCCCGCTCACCGAGTACAAGCTGACCCTGGGCGCCGACGAGCGTGGCCGGGTCACCGCGGCCGTGCACGACATCCGCGCCGAGACCTCCACCTACGAGGACTACCGTGAGGCGTTGCTGACCCAGGGGCAGATGACCTACACGACGCCGAACGTCCGCCAGAGCTACCGATCGATTCCGCTGGATGTCAGCACCCCCACCTGGATGCGCGGCCCCGGCGCGGCCACCGCAGCGTTCCCGATCGAGTGCGCGATGGACGAGCTGGCCTACGAACTCGGTATCGACCCGATCGAGCTGCGGCTGCGCAACGAACCCGAGCGTGACCCGGGCACCGGGGTGCCGTTCTCGACCCGGCGGCTGCGCGAGTGCTTCCGCATCGGCGCGCGCACCGTCGGCTGGGACGAACGCGCCCCCCAACCGCGCTCGAAGCGTGAGGGCCACTGGCTGATCGGCACCGGCGTGGCGGTGGCCACCTACCACACGGCGCGTGCCCCGGCCCAGGCCCTGGCCAGGGTGGAGGCCGACGGCCGCGCGACCGTGCAATGCGCGACCTCCGACATGGGGCCGGGCACCTACACCTCGATGACCCAGATCGCCGCCGACGCCCTCGGCCTCCCGGCTGGCCGGGTGCGCTTCGAGCTCGGCGACTCGGCCATGCCGCTGGCGCCGCCGCACGGCGGTTCGATGACGATGGCCAGTGTCGGCTCGGCCGTGCAGGACACCTGCGACAAGCTGCGCAAGCAGGCCATCGCGCTGGCCGTCGCCGACCCCGCCTCACCCCTGCACGGCGCACCAGCGGGCGACGTCGTCGTCCGCGACGGCCGCCTGCACCTGCGCGACGAGCCCGGACGCGACGAGAGCTACCGGGACCTGCTGGCGCGCGGCAAGGACGGCCGGCTGGAGGCGCGCGGCGGCTACACCCCCGGAGATGAGGCTGAACGGTATTCCATGCACGCCTACGGCGCGGTGTTCGCCCAGGTCGCCGTCGACGAACGGCTCGGCATGGCCCGGGTACGGCGGCTGCTCGGCGTCTACGACGCCGGCCGCATCATCAACCCCAAGCTCGCCCACAGCCAGGCCATCGGCGGCCTGGTCGGCGGCATCGGCATGGCCCTGCTGGAACACACCGTCACCGACCCCCGCGACGGCCGTATCGCCAACCCGAACCTGGCCGACTACCTCGTCCCCACCAACGCCGACGTCCCCGACGTCAACGCCATCTACCTCGACGGCGACGACCGCAAAGCCGACCCCATCGGCGTCAAGGGCCTGGCCGAAGTCGTCATCGTCGGCGTGGCACCCGCCATCGCCAACGCCATCTTCCACGCCACCGGCCGCCGCGTCCGCGACCTGCCCATCACCATCGAGGCCCTCCTGTGACACCGCGCAGAGGTCATCGCCACGCGCCGGCGACTTCTCATCACCCAGCCCGCGATCGTGCTCAGTTCACCTTCAGGGCCGCGACGTCACGGGACGTCCCAGCACCACCCATGACCGCGGCAGCGACCGCGGCCACTACCCCTGAAGGGATCAGATGAGTGCCACGCGCGTGCGCTTGTCCACGCCCGATGCCGAGATCGTCGTCCGGACGGCCGACAACCCCACGAGCCGAGACTTCGTCGCGAAGCTGCCACTCACCCTGACCTTCGAAGACTTCGCCGGCAAGGAGAAGATCAGCCACCTGCCTGAGCGCCTCACCACCGGCGGCTCGCCCGGCAGTGTCACCCGAAACGGCGCCCTCATCTACTACAAGCCGTGTAGCCACCTCGGCTTCTACTACAACGCCGACGGCGGCCACGACGACGACGTCATCACGATCGGCGACATCGAGTCGGGCATGCGGCAGCTCGACCATCTCGAACAAGGCCCGGTCACCGTCGAGGTGATCGAGTAGCGGCCCCGACCAGGGACGGCGCTCCACGCGCTGGCCGCCCGGCACCCCGCCAGACACCACCAGCCAGGAGAACACACCAGATGAATCCCACCTACGACTTCACCGGCCAGGTCGCCTTCGTCACCGGAGCCAGCTCCGGAATGGGATTGGCCACCGCCCGCGCTTTCGCCGAGTTCGGGGCCGCCGTCGCCCTCACCGATCGTTAGTGGAACTTGATCGAAGCCATGGAGAGGGGAGGCGCTCGATGCCCGGCCATGGCCGTTCCCTCAACGAACGGATCAGGGACCTTTTGGCGGAGGCGGGCTGGACCCTGGGGGAGCTTGCCAGGGCTGTCGATCAGCTGGATTCCGCTCAAAGCATGAGGCTGCGTTGCGACGATACCTCGCTGTCTCATTGGCTTAGCGGGGCATCCCCGGGGGAACCCATTGCTTCCCTAGTTTCCGAGGCGTTGTCTCGCCGCATTGGTCGACTTGTAACGACGGAGGAAATTCTTCTCCCCAGCGAGCCGGACCATCCGGAACTATGAACGCAAACGCGATCACAACGAGCTAGCTGTTCGGCCAGGCGGGTGCGGGCCTCTCGGATTCCGATCATCTTCACGATCCGCAGTGTGTACGCAACCCGGCTCGGCCTGTCGGTAAGGCTGGGCCCTCCAGCCGCCATCTGTGACATTCCCGCAGGTAAACGGGGGTTGTGAGAGGTTGTCTACACAGGGAACTGGTCGATGACGCCGTCGTAGGTTTCCTGGGCGGGTCCAAGCGCGATCTTGGAGTAGATCTCCAGCGAGGTGCGACTGGCGTGGCCGGAGTAGGGCTGAATGAGGGCGTCGTCGATGCCTTGGGACTTGAGCCAGGTGAACAGAAAGTGCCGCAGGCGGTGGGGTGGCATGTTGTGCGGCAGGCCGGCTTTGGCGGCGTAGCGGGCGAGCATGGCGCGTACGCCGCGGGTGGAGTACGGCTTCTTCCATGATGACTCGAACAGGAAGGCGGCGCCCTTCTCCCGGGCGGCTGCGATGTGTAGGGCGAGGGTCTCTTTGAAGGCGGCGGGAAAGGGGACGGTGCGGTCCTTTCCGCCATTGCCCTGAGCGATGCGGATGCGACAGGCGTCCAGGTCGACGTCGCCGATGCGGATCTTTACCAGTTCGGCGACGCGGACGCCGGTGTAGAGCAGGGTCTTGATGAGCACGATGTCGGCGGTACGGCGGGCGGCCCACACGGTGGTGTAGTAGCTGGCGGATCTCGGCCTCGGTGGGGACGTAGGGCAGCTTCTTGGGCTGGCTCTGCACCTGGATGTCGAGCTCGGCGCGTAGGTGCCGAAAGACCTCCTTGAGGTAGGCGTAGTCGGGCCGTTCCTCGCGCAGGTATTCGGCCAGTTGGCGGGCCTTGCGTTTGGCGGGGGTCCGGGTCGGGAGACCGCTGCGGCTCATGTGGGTGGCCGGTGATCGCTGCGGGTGGTGGGCAGTCCGGGGTTTCGGCTCGTGAGCTCGGCGCTGACTCATCAGTCGCTGCGCGCTGCTTCGCCGTCTGTCGGCTGTGGGGCGGCTTCGCGCCGCGCGACTTCCTGGTATGCCGCTTCGAGCCGTTCCAGGGGGCCGGGACCGTCACGGATGATAGACGCGGCTCCGAGGTGGCGTACTCGTAGTTCGTCCATCAGCTCCGCGATGAACGGCGGCCCCTCGGCGCGCATGAGCTCCTGGCGGGTGCGCAGTTCGGGGGTGCCCTCGCGCCAGTCCAGGCCCCAGTTGCCGAGCGCGAACAGGATCGGGAGGGTCTGGATGCCGGCCTCGGTGAGGCTGTAGCGGGCGCGCTGGCCGCGCACGACGTCCTCTTTGGTGAGGATGCCCGCGGCGACGAGCTTCTTCAGCCGGTCGCTGAGGATGTTGGACGCGATGCCCTCGATCGAGCCGGACAGCAGCTCCCGGAAGTGCCGGCGGTCGCCGAAGATCATGTCCCGCAGCACCAGGAACGACCAGTGGTCGCCCAGGGCCTCCACAGCCGCGTTGATCGCGCATCCGGACCTCAGGTCCGAGATAGCTCCTCGGGCCATCTCCGATCCCTCCTTGACGTCGCCGGGCACCGCAAACTACGGTAGTGATTGCACTTTACAATCACTTTGCAGGAGTGGCAATGGGACAGGTACGAGTCGATCTGACTATCTCCCTCGACGGCTACGGCACGACCACCGACCAGACCCCCGAAGACCCGTTCGGCCAGGACTGGAACCGCCTTCAAGCCGCGTACGTGGCGACGCGGACCTTCCGCGAGCGCGTACTCGGCCAGACCGGCAAGGGCACCACGGGCCTCGACAACGACTACGCCGCCGCCTACTTCGAGGGCATCGGCGCCGAGATCATGGGCGCGGGCAAGTTCGGGCTCCACGCCCACCCCGGCGATCCGGACTGGCGAGGCTGGTGGGGGTCGAACCCGCCGTTCCGATGCCCGGTGTTCGTGCTCACCCATGAATCGCGGCCGTCGTTGGAGATGGAGGGCGGGACGACGTTCCACTTCGTCCAGACCTCCGCCGAGGAGACCCTTGAGCACGCCAGGGAGGCCGCAGGCGACCGCGACGTGCGCATCGGCGGCGGGGTCCGGGTCGTGCGGTCCTACCTGGCCGCGGGACTGGTCGACCGGCTCCACGTCGGCATCGTGCCGATCCTGCTCGGCCGCGGTGAGAACCTGTGGGCGGAACTGCGCGAACTCGAGCGCGGCTACAAGGTGACCAGCGAGATCGCCGAAAGCGGCACCATCCATGTCACCTTCTCCCGCTGAACCGCCGCAGGGACTGTACGGCTAAGGGCTCTGTCCCGTAATCGGCCGCGGCGTCTGGTGCAGGAGGTCGCAGGTCATTCCTGGCAGACTCTCGCTCGGATCTACTCTGTCAGGAGCGACATCGCGGCGAACATGTCCCGGGCCTGTAGCGCCCGAGACAGAGGCCTCCAGAACGCACACCACATACCCGTCGCGGTCCACGCGCTCTTGGGCGGATCGGTGCGCAACCACAGGCCGTCGCCGCAGTCACCAGGAGGGCGCGGTCTCCCTCCAGAACCCTCGCGCCCACCCTCACCTCGCCGCTAACGGCATGGCGGCTGGGGACACGTTCGGGAGCCGAGGGCCTACAAGATCGAAAGTCCCTCGACCGCGCGTACGCGCTCAGCCACGTATCCACCCGATAGTCCGGCGACAAGAAGATCGCGTCCCCCGCCCGAACACCCACCTCACGCTCCCTCGCCGGAAGGTTCTCCCACCCCTCCAGAACCGACCGCCGAACACCGCCCCGAACGGCGTCTCGGGGCACCCAGAACACGCGCCAGTCCGTCACACGAGCCCCTCTCTGAACAGGTACAACACGTCTATTCAATAGGGAAGTGGTCGATGCGGACATCGGGCTGCATATCGAGGCGTCGGCGTATCTGGCGGCAGGCTGAACAGGGTGGCGCCTTCGTGATGACGCCGCCCCCGGACACACCACAGGCCCAACGACCGGCTCGTGCTGCGTTCCTCAAAGCGTGTGGGACTGCCCCTGGCCAATCGGGTTGGCTTGGGGTGAGCTCGTGTGGTGGAACGGGGCCACCCCCAGGGCTAGCTTATTCGTGCGATGAACAACCGCGGGCCCCGCAGAGGTCGGCGGCGATACTGAAGAGTCGGACGCGTTCTGATTGCCGATGCTGTTGATCGTCTTGGTGATCGAGTGCGCAATGGTAGATCTGCCGCATGACGCGGTCGGCGGCGTCGGCCGAACCGAGCATGAGGTGGCAGAACAGTCGCAGCTGTGCGTGAAGCTCCTTGTTGTGCTGGGTAATGTTTTCTGGTTCGGACATGCTGTTGGCCATGTCAGAGCCCGAACAGTGGAAACAGCCCTGAGCCGTGGAACGCGACGATCCGGCAGACGCCCTCGGTTGTGGGTGTCAGTACGTGCAGCGCATGTGGGTGGTGTGCGCCGTCGCGGCCGCGGGCGTACACCGCGAAGGCGGGTTGTCCGTTGGCGGAGGTGGGGACCAGTGCGGCCGGCCCGATCACTCGCATCTGTTTGGCCAGGAAGGCGAGGATGGTGTCGCGGCCTTCGAACCAGGTCGCGATCGGCGGCATTTCCCATCTGGCGTCCTCGGTCAATACCGCGACGAGTTGATCGACGTCCGCGGTTTCGAAGGCGGTGACGTATCGGTCGAGCAGGGCCCGCTGTCGTGGCTCGGCGGGTTCGGTCAGGTCGTCTTGGCTGAGCGGAACCTGGGCTCGGGCGCGCTGGAGCGCGCTGTTGACGGCCGCTGTCGTCATCTCCAGCAGTTGCGCCACCTCGGCGGTACGCCATTGCAGCACGTCGCGGAGAATCAGCACGGCTCGCTGTCGCGGCGGCAGCTGCTGCAGCGCTCCCACCAGTGCGAGCCGCATAGTCTGTCGTTCCACCACGACCGTCGCCGGATCGGCCGGTGCGGTGGTGAACAGGAAGTCGGGTATCGGCTGGAACCACGGCACCTCCCGAGCTTGTGCGCCGAGCGCCGCATCCAGGTCTGTCTGGGGGGCGCCGAGATCCGCGGGCAGAGGCCTGCGTCTACTTTTTTCCAGCGCCTTGAAACACGCCCTGGTCGCGATACGGTACAGCCAGGTACGCAGCGACGACCGTCCCTCGAACGCGTCGTAGGCACGCCAGGCGTCGAGGTAGACGTCTTGCACCACCTCTTCGGCCTCGTCGACCGAGCCGAGCATGCGGTAGCAGTAGGCGAGCAGCTCACGCCGGAACGGTGCGCTCAGCCTTCCGAAATCCTTGTCGCCGGCCTTGGCTTCAGTCATGGTGTGCATGATCCGCCGATTCTGTGGTGGTGGGGTGCGCGGCTCGCCCGGTCGGGCCGTATTCGTCGTGTCGCTTCAGCCACGAATATCGCGGCACCTGGGGGTATCCGTCGGGGGAGCCCTCCCAGTCCTCTTGGCGTCCGAGTGCGGTGAAGTCGAGGGAACCCGACGTTGCTCCCATCGGCTCGTGCTCGCGATCGTTGATGAAGTATGTGCGGTAGACGTTGTCGCCGTCACGGATGAATGCGTTGGTGCCGTACCACTCGGTCACGCCGAAGTCGGCGTCGAAGCTGTCGGTGATCGTGTACCAGGGCATGGCCCAGCCCATGAGCGCTTTCATCCGTTCGATGGCGGGTTGCGGTGCGCGTGAGGCGAACGCGAGCGTGGTGTCGCGGGCGTGGAGATGCGCGAGATGGGCGACCTGGTCGGCCATCAGCGAGCAGCCGACGCAGGCGTGGTCGGGCCAGCCGTCCACGCCTGGCTCGAAGAAGGCGCGGTAGAGCAGCAGTTGACGACGGCCCTCGAACAGGTCGAGCAGCCGGGCGGCGCCGTTCGGACCGTCGAAGGCGTATTCCTGGTCCACCTTCAGCCACGGCATCCGCCTGCGCTGAGCGGCCAACGCGTCCCGGGCGCGGGTCAGCTCCTGCTCCTTCGCCAACAGGCGCAGGCGGGCGGCCTCCCATTCCGCCGGAGTGACGACCTGGGCCCGGTAGGTGTTGTTCATCGTGATGTCCCTTGTGCGAAGGAATTCGGATCAGTGGACGGCGATGTCAGCCATGTCGATGGCGACGAAGACGATCTGGTCGTCGCCCATGGGGGCGTAGGCCCGTCGCGTGGCGGGGATGACGATGCCGTCGACGTCGAGGTAGTCGGCGGCGTAAAGCTGCGCCTCGACCGTCCGGCCGACGATGTCGATGGTGAAGTCGTGGCGGCGCAGCAACCCGTCCGGGCCGAAGCAGAACACCTGCGTGCGGGTGTGGGTCTTGATGTGGTCGGGGAAGGTCACTTTGAGCCGCCGCCATGTTTCACCGTCGGCCTCAATCGGGGCGATCTCCTCGCAGACGAACCCCGGCCAGGTGAACAGGAACGGCGTATTCAGGTACGTCCACAGTGCTTCCCCGGTGAAGTACGCGAGATGCAGGTCGTCCCACGGCGTCTCGAACTGGTGGCCGTCGAACGACCGTTCCGGGTCGTCGCGTGCCTCGGCCACCGTGCCGATCGGTCGTTGCAGGATGACCCGGTCGGGTTCGAAGACCGACCGTCGGTCCTGGCCGACGAAGTCCATGGTCAGCCGTTCCCGTGTGGTGTCCACCTCGAAGCGGACCTTCGTCAGCGCGTCGCCTTGTCCCTTGATCTGCCAGAAGGCCCCGGTGATGGCGGCGTCGACAGCGATCGTCTGGATCCGGTTCCACCGGTCCACGCCACCGTGCGCGGCGACGGCGCTCGCGAGTAGATCGTTCATTGCTCTTGCTCCTCTGTAGGGATGCCCCGGCCGCCGAAACGGCGGTCGGGGCGAGTCGGGTCAGTCGACGATGATTCCGCCGGTCAGGTTGGCGACGGTGCCGGTCATCGCGGATGCCCGGTCGGAGGCGAGGAACACCGCCGCTTCCGTGAGTTCGGCCAGCGTGGTCGGGCGCTTGCGGTGGCTCATACCGCTCGCTAGCGCAATGAACTGCTCCTTGGTGATCCCCAGCGCGTCGGCGTGCAGCCCGTACACGACGTCGATGACCGGTGTCTCCACCATGCCCGTGGTGCGTAGGCAGATCGCGCGAACACCGTGCTGGGCCCATTCGGCCGACAGCGCGCGGTTGAGACCTTCCATCGCCGCCCAGCCGACGCTCATGCCGCCCACCAGGGGCAGCGGCAAACGGGCTGGTTCGGGTGTGTGCATCATGATCACTCCCGACCGGCGGGCGATCATGTGCCGTGCGGCGGATTTCGCGGTGATGAAATGAGCCTGGGCATACGTGGTGATCGGGCGCAGGAGATTCTCGACCGGCAGTTCGGTGAGCGGTATTCCCTGCAATCCCACGGGCGAGATTCCGATCGCGTTGAACGACACGTCGATGCTGCCGGCGTCGGCGACGACCGCGTCCAGGTGCTCGGTCACGGATTTCTCGTCCCCGGCGTCCACCACGGCGGTCTCGACCGCTCCACCCGCGGCGGAGATCTCCTTCGCGACCGTGTCGATGACGTCGAGATTTCGTGCGGTCAGGAACACCCTGGCACCTTCGTGAGCGAAACCGCGGGCCACCGCACTACCGACCGCGCCGCCCGCGCCGTAGACGACGACATTCTTGTTTTACAGCAACATGACCTTCTCTTTCTGGTTGTTCACGCCATCGTGTGAAGTCCGTGGCCGGTGAGCTGGTACTCCCGGTGCTCGTCCTGGTTGTCGGTGTCCTGGCACAGCTGCGCGATCTCGGTGCCGACGATGGCCGGCGTGAGAAGCGGTTGCAGTGCCGCCGCGAATGTGTCGGTGTCGATTCCCTGCCGCTGGGCGTATGCGGCGACCCCGGCGGCGCCGAGTTCGGTGGCAGGCGTCAGTTGCGGCAGCACGGTGGCGAAGCCGATGCCGAGCTGGGCGCGGCGGGATTCATCGGCGGCGTATCCGGCGAGAAATCGGATCATCGCCTTTGCGCCCGAGTATCCGCCGCTGAGCGGTGAGCCGCGCAGGGCAGCCCCGCTGGATATCGCCACCACCAGGCTGCCTGGCGTCAGCGGGTGGCGCAGTGCCGCGCGGATCCAATGGAAAGCGTGTTGGGTGTCGACCTGCCAGTTGCGGCTGAACGATTCCCAGGACTGTTCGTGTACCGGGCCGATGGCGGGTGTCGCGCCCGCGTTGAGCACGAGCAACGTCGGTTGGTGTTGCTCGATCAGGGTGCGGGCGGTCTCCGCGTCGGTCGCGTCGGCGACAACCGGGACGAACGCCGCACCCAATCGTCGGTGCACGTCCGCCAATGCGTCGGCGGTGCGCGCAACGCCGACGACCTGGTGACCTTGGTCGATCAGCGCGGCGGCGATCGCCGATCCGAAGCCGCGGCCCGCTCCGGTGACCACCGCCGTGGTCTGTGACTGGCGCGATGAGCTCATACCTATACAGAGGCGAGCTCACCACGAAAGTCATCGCTGCGGCTCGGTTCGGGTTCCCGACACGGATTCGTCGAACAACCTCAGCGCCATCACGCCATGAGTGGCGGTACCGCCCCACACACCGCCGCGGCGACCATCGCGACACGCTGTCGTCGCGGAACAAGGGGTGCCGTTAACCAACGTGTCATAGGCCGCCAAACCTCGAAGATCCCTAGCCTGATCTTCTGTAATGCCGAAGGGCCCGGCGCGGATCTCTGGGGTATGGAACGTCCGCCGCTTGGCATGGATGAACTCATCGAGCACTGGACTGTGCTGAGCGATGAGGTTGGCCTGGTCAGTGCGAAACAGGAGGGCACTCGTCTGGCCTTCGCGCTGTTGCTGAAGTACTTCACCCAGCACGGGCGCTTCCCGCGCGGGCGGGCGGGGTTTCCTGACGAGGTGGTCGACTACGTCGCGAAGCAGACCAAGACGTCGGTCAGCAGCTTGGGCTTGTACGACTGGTCAGGCCGGACGATCGAGCGTCATCGCAGCGAGATCCGCGACCATCTCGGCTTCCGGGAGTGCTCGGTCGCCGACGCCTACAAGCTGACCGACTGGCTGGCCGTGAACGTCGCGCACGCCGAACGGCAGCCCGACCGGGTCCGCGAGGAACTGCTCAAGCAGTGCCGGGCCGAACGGATCGAGCCGCCCTCGCCGGGGCGGATCACTCGGATCGTACGGTCGGCACTGCACAACGCGGAGCAAACATGGTTCCACCGGATCGCAGCGCGGCTGGATGCGGTGACGGTGGCCCGGGTCCTCGCCCTGGTGGCCGCCGACAACACCACGGTGGAGACCGAGGATAGCGATGACGAGTTGGACGAGGACGAGGGCTCGGTCCTGGCGCTGATCAAAGCGATGCCGGGCAACGTGAGCCTGGATTCGATGCTGACGGAGATCCGCAAGCTGAACGCGATCCGGGCCATCGAACTGCCGGCCGGGTTGTTCGCCGATGTGGCGCCGAAGGTGCTGGGCGGGTGGCGTTTCCGCGCCGCGGTGGAGTCCCCCTCGCACCTGCGCCGGCGGGCCCGTAATGCGCCGGAGGCGACGGTCACCTTGCTGGCCGCGCTGCTGGTGGAGCGGGAGCGGGAGGTCACCGATGCCCTGGTCGACCTGCTGATCGCCACCGTGCACCGGGTGGGTGCTCGCGCCGAACGTAAGGTCACCGAGGAGCTCATCAATGCCTTTAAGCGGGTCTCGGGCAAGGAGAACCTGCTGTTCACCATCGCCGACGCCTCGCTGGCCGCGCCGGACGGCACGGTGCGCGAGGTCGTCTTCCCCGCGGTGCGGGGCGGCGAGCAGACGCTGCGCGAGCTGGTGCACGAGTTCAAGACCAAGGGCACGGTCTACCGGCGCACCGTGCAGACCACACTGAAGGCCTCCTACACCAACCACTACCGGCGCGGCCTGATCGAGCTGCTGGAGGTGCTGGAGTTCCGTTCCAACAACACCGCCCATCAGCCCGTCATCGACGCGCTCAAACTGGTCAAGCGTTATGCCAAGGCGGGTAACACCACCTACTACCCGCTCGGCGAGACCACGCCCGAGCATAAGGGGACGCTCAAGGACTGGGCCGACCTGGTGTATCGCGCTGACACCCGTGGCGCCGGCGGGTGGCGCGGACTGACCCCGCTGTTCTGGCTCCATGTCCGCCCCTACGGCGAGGTCCGCCTCGATGTGAACGCCCGGCTGAGCATCGGCGCCATCGGCGCGCTGGGTGCGGGGTAGCGGCGCGCGCCCGTCGTTCTACATCGACAAGGCCCTGGACCCCCTGCGCGCCGTCGGCTACCCCCTGCTGCCCGAGGACGTCGCCCGGCTGTCCCCCTTCGTCCGCAAACACATCAACGTGATCGGCACTTATTCCTTCACCGCCCCTGACCTGGGCCCCAGCGGCGTCCGCGACCTACGCGATCCCGACGCCGACGACGAAGAGGAATAGCCGGCCGCTGGGGGCACTGGTCGGGCCTTGGTGGGGTGCCGGACGGTGGCGGCCGTGCCCTTCTCCGGCCTACGGGCTGGCCGCTCTGGTCGCGCCGGACGACGCCAGCTGAGCTCGCCTGCGTCGCCGCGCTGGCTGGGTCAGGAGGTGGTGGCGGCGTTCGGTAGGAGGGCCAGGAGCTGCTGGGTGTGGCCGGGTATCTCCACTTCCGCGAGACCGGTGATGAGGTCCCTGAGAGGGAGGGGCTGGTCGACCAGGGCCGTGTCGTGGGACAGGAGCAGGGTGGGGATCAGCGTGTCGAATTCGGTCTGGCTGAGCATCGGCCCGCCGAGTGCGCACAGGGCGTCTGCCTGCAGGCGGATGCGGTGGCGGAGGCCGGTGCTGCCGCCGGCGAGCTTGATGACGCGGTTGATGGTCCAGGTATCGAGCGCGGTGCGGTTGTCGTAGGTCGTGATCGTTCCCGCGGCGACACCGGAGATCGCCGTGATGGTGGCGGCGTTGACGAGGGAGACGTGCGCGAGGATCTGGTCGGCGTTCCATTCACCGGGCGGGGCGGGCTTGGTGTCGGACGCGCCGGCCACGGTCGCGGCCGCGTCCAGCAGCGCGCGGTAGGCGTCGCGGAGGGAGGTGGTGTCCAGCATGGTTGCTTCTGCTTTCTCTGGTGGTGTGGGGTTATCGGTGAG
>NZ_SMKP01000135.1:0-28864 GCF_004349015.1 Nonomuraea diastatica | reverse complement strand
GGGGAGGGACGGCGGTCGCGTACTGGTGTGTTTCGACCAGCCGCAACGTGCGGCGCAGCACCGGCGTGCTGATCGCCCATCTGGCCGACCTGGGCACCGGGATGTAGTCGTCCTCGGCCGTGCGCGTCGTCGTGGTCGTGGTCCTGGACAGGGAGTATTGGATGAGCGCCCCGCCGTCCTCGGTGCGCAGCGCGTAGACCGGGTAGTTGTCGGCGCTGAAGATCGAGTCGTAGCTGAAGCCCTCGCTCTTGGCGTCCTCGCGGCGCGAGGCGATCTGCTCGGCCACCTCCGTCGTGTACGGCCCCTCCGCGACGAGCCCGGCGGTGACCCCGGCGGTGCCCGTCTCGGCCACGCTCGCGTGCACGGGCCCCATGAACTGCGGGCTGATGGTGACGGTCTTGTCGTCGGAGGCGACCGCGTCGGCGTAGCCGTCGGCGTCGAGTTCGATCTCCGGCAGCTCCTGTCCGGGTAGGAGCCGGGCCGCGGAGCTGATGCGCCAGCGGTCGGACCTGGTGAACGTCAGGAGCGTCGGATGCCCGTCGCGCGTCGCCAGCGCGCTGAACCACGGCGACCCTTCGCCCTGCTCGAACCGGGGCACGAACAGGGTCGGCGACCCCCATGTGTAGCGGCGCGGCGCGTAGTCGGTGGACAGGTAGTCGGCCACGGTGATGCGGGTCTGCCCGCCGGCCGTGAGGTCGACGGCCAGCCCGAGGCGCCCCTGCAGGTCGCTCTTCACCCGCAGCACGTCGTCGGAGACGGTGACCTCGGAGAAGACCTCGGCCGCCTCGGTTTGCGTGACCTCCGGCTCGTCCGGCGATGGCGAGGGGGTGGTGGACGCGGCGGCGGCGGAGCTGGTGGGGGTCGATCGTGGCTGGGCATCACTGGTGCAGGCGGTCGCCGCGGCAAGCAAGCCGGCGGCGAGCGCCAGCGCTGTCCGCCGACCATGTACACGCACCTGGCCCATGCTATTCGCGTCGGCGGCACGCCGAGGCCCCCGACACCGATCAGCGGGTCTCCAGCGCTGGACAGGGGCGCTTGGGAGGCGAAGTCCTCGGAGGAGGCTAGTGTAGGGAGACGTGGCAGGTATGGATCCGGCAGAAGAGATCAACGAGCTCGCGGGCACGCTCCGCAGCATCCAGGACGTGCTCGACCTCGACGCGATGCGCAAGCAGATCGACGAGCTCGAGCAGCAGGTTGCCGCCCCTGACCTGTGGGACGACCCCGACCTGGCACAGAGGGTGACCAGCAAGCTCTCCCACCTCCAGGGCGAGCTCAACCGTGTCGAGGGCCTGGCGCGCAGGCTCGACGACCTGACGGTCCTCTACGAGCTGGCCGCCGAGGAGAGCGACGACGACACGCGTGCCGAGGCCGACAAGGAGCTCGACACGCTGAAGTCCGACATCGGCGCCATGGAGGTCCGCACGCTGCTGTCGGGCGAATACGACGCCCGCGAGGCGCTCGTCACGATCAACTCCCAGGCCGGTGGCGTCGACGCCGCCGACTGGGCCGAGATGTTGCTGCGGATGTATCTGCGCTGGGCCGAGCGCAAGGGCTATGCCACCGAGGTCTACGACACCTCCTACGCGGAGGAGGCCGGCATCAAGTCGGCCACGTTCACGGTCAAGGCCCCCTACGCCTACGGCACGCTGCGCGGCGAGCACGGCACCCACCGCCTCGTGCGCATCAGCCCGTTCGACAACCAGGGGCGCAGGCAGACGTCGTTCGCCGGGGTCGATGTCGTGCCGGTGGTCGAGCAGACCGACCACATCGACATCAACGAGGACGAGATCCGCGTCGACGTCTACCGTTCGAGCGGCCCGGGCGGCCAGGGCGTCAACACGACCGACTCGGCGGTGCGCATCACCCACATCCCGACCGGCATCGTCGTCTCGTGCCAGAACGAACGTTCGCAGTTGCAAAACCGCGCCACCGCCATGAACGTGCTCCAGGCCAAGCTGCTCGAGCGCAAACGGCAGGAGGAGGCGGAGAAGATGTCGGAGCTGCGCGGCGCGTCCACCACGTCATGGGGCACGCAGATCCGCAACTACGTGCTGCACCCCTACCAGATCGTGAAGGACCTGCGCACCAACACCGAGGCGGGCAACCCGTCGGCGGTGCTCGACGGCGACCTCGACACGTTCATCGAGTCGGAGATCCGCTGGATGCGGCGGCAGGAGTCAGACACCGAATAGGTGGTTGAGCACGAGGCTCACGAAAAGCAGCACGACGAGGAGCGCGACGACGACGGCGGGTGACAGCCCGGCGAAGCCGTGCTGGTGCACGCGTTCTCGGCTGGCGCGGCAGACGGGGCAGCGTCCCTCGATCACGGGGTGGGCGCATTGCGCGCATACGAGGTGTTCACAGCTCATGACAGTCCCAAGTCTAGCCGCACAATCGTTTTGTTTCCGTTATGGACGTTCCATGCCAGTCTTCCCTCTAGACTGTCGTCTGGCCAATCGGAACGTCGATCATCGGTAAAGAAGGCGCCCCCGGTCGGCCAGTGGCGGGAAGTGGGCATATGCCACCCTCGCTTCCGTCCTGACCCCTAGACTGGCATGCCGTGATGCTCTCGTGATCCATTTCGATAATGTCATCAAGGTCTACGCGAACCAGAACCGGCCCGCTCTCGACCACGTGTCTGTTGACGTGGACAAGGGCGAGTTCGTGTTCCTCGTCGGTCCTTCGGGATCA
This sequence comes from Nonomuraea diastatica, assembly GCF_004349015.1. Classification (NCBI taxonomy): domain Bacteria; kingdom Bacillati; phylum Actinomycetota; class Actinomycetes; order Streptosporangiales; family Streptosporangiaceae; genus Nonomuraea; species Nonomuraea diastatica. Next base: position 26,173 of record NZ_SMKP01000135.1, on the reverse strand, counting down.
GGCAAGTCCACGTTCCTGCGTCTGATCCTGAAGGAGGAGCGGCCGAATGGCGGCGCGATCCACGTCGCCGGGAAAGATCTGTCCCGTCTCTCCAACTTCAAGGTCCCGCACCTGCGCCGCCGCATCGGCTGCGTGTTCCAGGACTTCAGGCTGCTCCCGAACAAGAACGTCTACGAGAACGTGGCGTTCGCGCTCGAGGTCATCGGTAAACCCCGGCGGTTCATCCGCAAGGTGGTGCCCGAGGTCATCGAGCTGGTCGGCCTGGAAGGCAAGGCCCACCGCATGCCCGACGAGCTGTCCGGCGGCGAGCAGCAGCGCGTCGCCATGGCCCGAGCGTTCGTCAACCGGCCGATGATCCTGCTGGCCGACGAGCCGACGGGCAACATCGACCCCGCGACGAGCATCGGCATCATGAAGGTGCTCGACCGCATCAACAGGACTGGCACCACGGTCGTCATGGCCACGCACGACGCGGCCATCGTCGACTCCATGCGCAAGCGTGTCGTGGAGCTGGAGGACGGCAAGATCGTCCGTGACCAGTCGCGTGGCGTGTACGGCCAGGCGTACTGACAGGGAGCTGCAGACAGAACATGCGGGCGAATTTCATCTTCTCCGAGGTCTGGATCGGCCTCCGTCGCAACTTGACCATGACGATCGCGGTGATCATCACCGTGGCGGTCGGTATGGCGATGCTGGGCGTCGGCTTGATGATCAACGCCCAAGTCGGCCTGATGAAGGGCTACTGGGACGACAAGGTCGAGGTCTCCGTCTTCCTGTGTGGCAAGGGCACCGCCATGCCGGCGTGTAACGGCAAGGAGGCCACCAACGGGCAGATCAAGGCCCTTGAGACACACATCAAGAGCATCCCAGGGGTCAAGGAGGTGTACTTCGAGGACCAGACGGCGGCATACAAGAACTTCAAGGACTCCTACTCCGCCAACCAGGCTCTCGTGGACGCCGCCAAGGTCGAGGACATGCCGCAGTCGTTCCGCATCAAGCTGGTCGACCCGGACAACTATCAGCCGATCGTCCAGGCGGTGGAGGGCCAGCCGGGCGTGGCGCAGGTCCTCGACCAGAAAGAGCTGATCGGCCCGTTCTTCGTCATGCTCGACAGGCTCGCCTTCGTCGCGCTGGCGGTGGCGATCATCCTGGTGCTGGCGGCCGCCCTGCTGATCGGCAACACGGTCCGGCTGTCGGCTTTCAACAGACGCAGGGAGACCGGCATTATGCGGCTGGTCGGCGCGTCCAACCTCTACATCCAGCTCCCCTTCGTCATGGAGGGCGTCATCGCCGGCCTGATCGGCGGGGTGTTCTCGGCGATCATTCTGATCATGGCGAAGGTCTTCCTGTTCGAGGAGCTCGGCAGTTTCTTCGGCGACGCCACCTCTCAGCTCGGCTGGAACGACGTGGCCCAGACGATCACGATCACCATGGTCATCGGCGTCGTGATCTGTGTCCTGGCCTCGTTCGTGACCCTGCGCCGCTACCTCAGGGTCTAACCATGCGCGCGCGGATGGGCCGCCGCCGCTCCGGCCGCCGGTAAAGTCGAAGCATGCCACGTGAGACCGGGCGGAAGGTCATCGCCCAGAACAAACGTGCTCGGCACGACTACCACGTCGACGAGACCTTCGAGGCGGGGCTCGTGCTGCAGGGCACCGAGGTGAAGTCGCTCCGCGAGGGCCGCGCCTCGCTCGCCGACGGCTACGCCAGCATCGACGGCGGCGAAGCGTGGCTGCTCAACGTCCACATCCCCGAATACACGCAGGGCACGTGGACCAACCACACGGCCCGCCGCAAGCGCAAGTTGCTGCTGCACCGCAAGGAGATCGAGAAGCTCGCCGCCAAGACGAAGGAGGGCGGGCTCACGATCGTGCCGCTGGTGCTCTACTTCAAGGACGGCCGGGCCAAGGTCGAGATCGGGCTGGCGCGCGGTAAGAAAGACTGGGACAAGCGGCAGGCGCTGGCGGAGCAGCAGGCCAAGCGCGAGATGGCCCGGGCGCTGCGGCAACGCAACCGATGAGAGCGGCGGCACCGCACCGATGAGACGCGCCCGCCGCACCGTCACCGCCACCCTCACGCTGGCGGTCGCGAGCACGATGCTGACCGGCTGCTTCGAGGAGCCGTCACCGCACGACGCGGTGCGCGACTTCCTCGTGGGCTGGCAGTCGGGCGACTACGACCTGGCGGCCGGCCGCGCCGACGGCGACCTGGCGACCGTGCGCAAGGCGCTGGCCGACGCCAAGCTGGAGCTCGACGCGGCCTCCTTCCGCTTCAAGATCACGGACGTCAGCGTGACGGGCGAGGAGTCCAAGGCCGGCTTCCACGCCGAGGTCGATCTCGGGGAGAACAACCCGCTCTGGGAATACGACGGCGTGCTCCCGCTCCACCTGGTCGACGGCGTGTGGAAGGTGCGCTGGTCACCTTCCGTGCTGCATCCGCAGCTCAAGGAGGGTCAGCGGTTCGCCGTCGACACCCACCCGACGCCACGCCAGCCGGTTCTCGACAGGTCGGGAGACTCGCTGCAGACCGACACCGTCCTCTACGTCGCGGGCGTCTATCCCGCCAAGCTGGACGGCAAGGCGGAAGAGATCGTGGCCAAGCTGTCCGAGGTCACCGGATACGCCCAAGACCGCCTGCTGAGCCGCATCAGGTCGTCACCGCCCGACAAGTTCGTCCAGCTGGTCACGTTCGGGCGTTCGCGCTACCAGACGATGCAGCCGAAGCTCGACGCCATCGCCGGGATCGAGATTCAGCAGCAGGACCAGCCCGTCAATCCCGACGCGCCCCGGCAGATCGTCGGCACCGTCAGCGCGCTCACACCGGAGAGCGAGCAGAAGCTCGGCGGCCCGCAGCGGGCCGGCGACTCCGTGGGCAAGAGCGGCCTGCAGCAGGCCTATCAGGAATACCTGACGGGCTCCACGCAGACCAAGGTGATCACCCTCGACCTCAAGACCGGCGAGCAGGTCGCCCTCCTGAAGGAATGGCCGGGCCGGCGCAACCTCTCGGTGAAGACCACGATCGACCGCGCCGTCCAGGCGGCGGCCGAGCGGGCGGTGGCCGTCACCGACACCAGCGCACTGGTGGCGGTCGACCGCAACACCGGCGAGATCCGCGCGGTCGGCACCAAGAACCTGCATCAGGAGAAACACGCCCTGGCCGGCAAGTTTCCCGCGGGCACGGCATTCTCGATCGTGGCCGCGGACGCGCTGCTCAAGTCCGGGGTGAGCCCCAAACAGCGGCTGGCCTGCCCGCAGGAGCGCACCGTCGGGGGCACGAAGTTCGCGAACTCCGGCGTAGGCGTCGGCATGACACAGTCGGCCACGTTCCAGGAACACTTCGCCAAGGGGTGTGTCACCGCGCTGGCCTCGCTCGCCCGCCGGGTCACGGCCGGCGACCTCGCCAAGAGCGCCAAGGCCTACGGCATCGGGCAGCCGTGGCGGCTGCCGCTCAAGTCGTTCAGCGGCGCCCTGCCCGAGCTGGCCGGCGACGCCGACAAGGCCAGGGTCATCGCGGGCCAGAACGTCGAGGTGAGCCCGCTGAGCATGGCGCTGGTGGCCGCCGCAGTGGCCTCGGGCACCTGGCATCCGCCCGTGCTGGTCACCGACCCCGACTCGCCCGACCCCGCAGCCGAAGTCGTGCCCACCGTCCAGCCCGCGCCGGTGCCCCTCGATCCCAAGGTCCGCATGGCGCTGACGACGATGATGCGGGACGGTGCCGTCGGCACGCCCGCCCAGGCGGGCAGGGGCAAGGTCTACGGCGTGACGACGTCGGCGGCCGACGAGCACACCTGGTTCGTCGGCTGGCAGGGGGGTGTGGCGATCGCGGTGCTGGCGAAGAACTACGACGCCGGCGCGGTGGCGGGCAGCTTCTTCGCAGCCCTCCGGACCCCGTGAGAGCGGGTCTGCGAGGGCGGCCCGGCTCGTGGGACGGTCCGGTCAACCCGGGAGGGCGGGTCGGCAAGGCTCGCGGGGCACCCGGGAGGGCCGGTCGGCGACCCCTTGTGAGATTTTCGTGACGGTGAGCAACCAATCGGCCACCCGGGTGCGTCTTACTGAGTGACTGGGCTCGCTCGGGGGGTTGCGGACCCAGTCGCCGTGATGAGATCAGGACTTCATCTCGGGGGAAGTCCTGCCGTCCGGACCGGCTCGACCCTGCCGGTCGGCCCCCGGGAGCGCGTGCCACCGTGCCACGCTCCCGGGGGTTTCGCCATACGGGAATTAAGTTGGCGCAGAGGGCGTTGTCCCATGTACATTCGTGTCGCGCAGCTCTTTAGAGAGATGTGTTGACAACTGCACAGGGGGTGACTGGCTTCGACTTTGGCCTTGCAAGCCAGGTGAAGCGGGCCGAGGACGGCGGACATAACCTCGTTAATCCTGTGACCGCAAACAACAAGTGCCAATTCCAAGAGCACTGTGGCGGCCAGGGACTCCCTGGCCCTCGCTGCCTAAGCAGCGAAACCACTGTCAGCCCGGGAGTGCCTTCGGCCCGGTGTCTGGCATCGCTAGAAGGCTCAACCGGTCGACCCGGCCACGGGGAAGATCGGGAAATCTTACAGTGGCTGAGCCCGTCGGCGACTTGCCTGCGTGATCGCCGGGGCTGAGAAAAGCACAGCAGGCTGCGCCCGGAGAAGCCCTGACTTGGGGTTGAAGGACGCGGGTTCGATTCCCGCCACCTCCACTGTGACATCAGGCCGCCCCTTACCTGCGGAAAATCCACAGGTAAGGGGCGGTTTTCTGGTTGCTGGGGTCGTGATGAGGGTTCGGCGCCTGCTGGAGCGGGACGTCAGCCCAGGCCGGCGCCGTCAGCCCCGCGTTCACGACACTTCCCTCATGATGGGTCAGCAGGACCTCGGCGCACCTGGCCGACCTAGCGGCTCTTGAGGCCACCGGTGTTCTGGGCGGTCGTGACCGCGAAGAGGCCCACCTTCTCCATGCGGCTGACGACGTCCTCGAAGCCTGCTTCCCGCGCCCAGCCGTGCGCCTGCTGCACCGACCTGCACTCCATGACCCACAGCGCACCGTCGCGGTTGGGCAACACGTTGGCGATGAACTCGAGTTGTGGATGGCGGGTCTGGGTGGTGAAGATCAGGACACCGTCGGGCGCGAGCAGGTCACGGAGGCGGGCCACCGATTTGCTGATCAGCTCCTCGTCCAGGATCAGCTCGTACAGCCCGGAGACCACGATGATGTCGGCCGGGCGGTCGAGCGGTGCGGGTTCGAAGGCGTCGCCCTGCTCGTAGACGATGTTGGTCAGGCCGCGTGCCGCCGCCTGCCTCTCCCCGAGTGCCAGCCCGTCGGGCGTCAGGTCGCGGCAGACCACCTGGGTCTCCGGTTGTTCCTTGGCCAGGTCCTGCAGGTAGCGGCCGGGGCCTGAGGCCACGTCGAGGATCAGCGCCCGGCCGGCTCTGGCCGAGACCTCCTCCCTGAGGATGTCGTGCAGCAGGGCCCTTCTGGCACGGATGGCACGCCATCCGACGGCGTTCAGATAGACGCGGTCGATGAGCCTGCCCAGGCCGAGCCGCCCGCGCGGCTCGTTGGCGTAGACGTAGTCGAGCATCGTGCCGCTGTCGAAGCCGTGCCGGTAGCCGATGCGGATGCCCTCGCTGAGCTGTCCGACCGTGCGCAGCAGGAGCCGCATGATGGTCCACTTCATGAAATATCTCCTTCGATGAGCTTGTGTGCGGTTTCCAGGTCGTGAACAGGCCGGCAGAAACGGACGAGGACCTGTCCCCGCCGCACTCGCCCGTGTACGGGCAGCACCTCGGAGGTGCCGTGGATGGTGACGGGCTGGAGCGGCACTCCCGCCTTGCCGGCGACGCGCGCGGCCCCGGAGCGGAACTCGCCCACGCGGCCGTCCCGCGAGCGCGTGCCTTCGGGGAAGACGACGACGATGTGTCCCTGTTCCAGGAGCCGTACGGCGCGCGCGAGGTCGGCCGAGCCGCCCCCGCCCCGCCGTACGGGAAAGCCGGCGACGAGGGCGCGGCAGACGAGCGAGCGCAGCGGGCCCGCGAACCAGTAGTCGGCGGCAGCCGCCACCACGGGCCGGCTGCGCGCGGGCAACGCGGCGAGCAGCGCCGCCGTGTCGGCGTGCGAGGCGTGGTTGGCGACGACCACGCACGGCCGGTCGGGCACCGCCCCTTCCACCCGCAACCCGCCATTGCAGGTGAAGGCGGTCCGCCACAACCATCGCCGCAGGAGAGCGCCGTTCATACGAGCACCACCGCCAGGGCCAGGGCGATCAGGAGGGAGTCGACACGATCCAGCAGGCCACCGAAGCCAGGTAGCCAGGCGCCCGCGTCCTTGACGCCCGCGCCGCGCTTGACCATCGACTCCACCAGGTCGCCGAGCGGCGCGCCGACGGCGACGGCGACGGCCAGAGCGGGGGTGAACGATCCGAGCAGTGCCAGCACGCCGAGCCCGCCTGCCGCGCCGCCCAGCACGCCGCTCCAAGTCTTGACCGGTGACAGCGGTGACAACCGCGGGCCGCCGACGAGGTTGCCGCCGCACCACGCCGCCACATCGGCGATGGCGACGGCCAGGCAGAGGGCGAATGCCTGGGCGGGGCCGAGCAGGACGAGCCCGGCCAGCGGGGCGAACCAGAGCAGCCCGAACATCCCGAAGGCGGCCCTTCGGGATCCGTCCTCCGCGTCGCCGGACAGGACCGGCGTCAGCACCACGGCGAGTAAGCACACGGCCGGTGGCCAGCACATGTCGCCCATCAGGGCGGCGATGGGGAGCAGGGTGGCGTGCGCGAGCAGGATGGCGCGTTCGGGGGCGCGCAGCCGTACCAGGCGGGAGTATTCGAGGGCGCAGACGACGCCGAGCAGGACCGCGAGCGCGGCGGCGCCCTGGGGGCCGAGCAGGAGGCTGCCCGTCACGAGCGGCGCGGCGATGGCCCAGGTGGTCCAGCGGCGTACCAGCTCGCGTTGCCTGGACCACCACACCGCCAGCCCGCTCACCCCGAGGGCTCCGGCCAGGTAGGGGGCAGTGTCGAGGATCATGATCCGGTCTCCTGCGGGGCAGGAGCGGTGCGCAGCTCGCGGTGGACGCGCGCGAGGCGTACGACCGCTGTGAGCAGGGAGCCAGCGGCGAGCACCACCAGCCAGGCCGGCCAGCCCGTGAGGGCGAACACCACCAGCAGGACGCAGCGTTCGGTCTTGCCGATGGGGCCGCCCTGCGGGCGCCGCGCCCCTGCGGCGGCGCCCGCGAGCGCGGCCCACGAGGGGAGGGTGGCGGCCAGCGCGGCGCAGGCCACGAGCGCGGGGTCGGCCAGCGCCAGGCATCCGGCCAGCGCCGCGTACTCGGCGAGCCGGTCACCCAGCTCGTTGACCACGGCGCCGAACCTGGTGGTCCTGCCACCGTCGCGAGCGACGCCGCCGTCGAGGTTCGCGCAGGCCAGGCGGCCGGCGAGGGCCGTCGCGACGGCCGCCGCCACCCACGGTCCCGTCTCACCCAGAGCGAGTACGGCTCCCGCCACCGCGCCGAACACGATGCCTGACACGGTGATGGCCGAAGGACAGACGCCGTGGGCGACCAGGAAGGCCCGCACTCCGCTGAGCCGGGCGGCGTACCAGGGTTTGAGGGCGTAGAGACCGTTCATGTCGGCCACTGTCTCGCGTCACGACAGGCCGATTCATGGGGTGTTCAGCGCATTTGTCCCTGAGTAGTGCTACTTAGGCGTGGGCGGGCCTGGTCATGTGCGGGATCCTGAGCATCGTCGTCGTGATCGTCGGGCACAGCGCGATGACGGAGATCGACCGGTACGGCTTGGAAGGCCGAAGGCTGGCGACGGCGGGGCTGGTGCTCGGCTACATCGCTCTGGGCTTTCTCGTCTATCTGTCGAACTGAGCGCCGAGACGCCCCTCCGGCCGCGCGAATGGCGTGGGCGGAGGGGCGTCTGGCTGCTCAGGCCATGAACCCGAGCACCAGGGAGGCGACAACCGGGGCCATGTAGAGCAGGGGGAACGGTATGTGCGCGTACGAGCGGGCGCGGATCACGGTGATGACGGCTTAGGTGAAGTACGCCACCAGGCAGATCGCGGCCATGACACCGATGACGGGTACGAACAGCCCGACGAGCAGGCCCGCCGCGCCTGCGGCCTTGGCGGCGCCGAGCCAGGGCCACCACGAGCGGGGGCACACCGTAGTCCACCAGGGGACCCACCACCCACGCGGCATGGGTGAAGACGGACACGGCCGGTGCGCTGGCGGCAGGGCCGTTACGAGGAGTCGTACGAGCTCTGCGGGCCGGCTCTGGAGTTGTGCCGCGCGGCCGGCGACCGGCTTGGCGAGTCGCGGGCGCACAACACGCTCGGCAACGTGTGCCTGCGACGCCACGCGTACGAGCGGGCGGACCATCATCTGGAGCAGGCCCTCGCGCTGAGCCGTGAGATCGGTAACCCCGTCGGGGAGGCCTACACCCTGAGCAGTCTCGGCATCAGCCACCAGCGGCAGGGACGCCACGGCGCGGCGCTCGACCACCATCGCCGGGCCCTCGCGCTTCACCGCCGGCTGGGAAACCGGAGGGGTGAGGCCGGCGTGCTCGACCTTCTCGGCCAGGTCCACCGGGCGCAGGGGCGGTACGAGCAGGCCCGTGACCAGCACCGGCACGCGCTGGAGCTCTATCGCGAGCTGGGCGGCCGGAGTGACGAGGCCGCGCCGCTCAACGGGCTGGGGGAGGCCGGACGGTGCCTCGGTGATCACGACCAGGCCGTCGCGTGTCACCGCGACGCCCTGGCCGTCGCGCGCGAGCTGGGCGACCGGGCCGAGGAGGCGCGCGCCCACGAGGGACTGGCGCGTGTCCATCACGATCGTGGCCGCGCCGACGTGGCGCGGGATCACGCGGAGCTGGCCCTGCGCCTCTACGCCGACCTGGGCGTGCCCGAAGCCGCGGCGGTTGAGGCGCTCCTGGCGGAGCTCGGCTGAGCCGTTGATCGGCGCTCTTCCGGACCAGCGAGAACCGGCGTAGGCGGACGAGTCCAGCCATGCTGCGGACAATTGTCCGAGGTGGGCCTCCTGCTGGGAACAGACTCTTGACATGCTGCTCTGCGCACATCATTCTGAGGCCAGCCCATGGTGACCACTGTACGGACGAGTGTCCGCCTGGCGCGCGACTGCGTGCCCGACGGTGGTCTCGTGCCCTCCAGCGCATAGGAGCGCCAGATGAGCAGCACCACAGAGCGCCCCCGGGGCGACGCCTCCCAGCAGGTGACGAAGGCCTCCGTCGCGATCGGGTTCGCGGTCCTATGTGCGTCGTACATGCTCAACGCGATGGACCGGCAGATCTTCTACCCCCTCCTGCCCGAGATCCGGACCGAGCTCGGCTTCTCTCTGGAGCAGGGCGGTCTGCTGGCCACCGGCTTCACGCTGGGCCTCGCGCTCGCCGGGCCCCCTGCCGGATACCTGGCCGACCGGCTCTCCCGCAGGACGATCATCGTCATCAGCGTGCTGGTCTACTCCCTCGGCACGCTGGCCATCCCGCTCGCCGTCGGGTTCGTCGACATGAGCATTTACCGCCTGGTCTCGGGCATCGGCGAGGGCGTCCAGGCCACCGCCCTGTACGCGGTGATCGGGGCGTTCTTCTTCCACCGGCGCGCGCTGGCCGCGGGCGTCGTGGGCGTGGCGTTCGGACTGGGCGTCTTCCTCGGCCCGCTCATCGGCACGGGGCTCGCCGAGAGCTCCGGCACCTGGCGCACGCCGTTCTTCCTGTTCGCCGCCGCCGGTCTCGCCATGAGCCTGCTCATCGCGTTCACGGTGTCACGCAAGATGACCGAGGCGGTCACTGGCACGGCCTCGGAGGCCGACGCCGCGGCGTACGAGCACGTGCCGGCCTCCCCCTACAACCGCAACACCCTCGGCGTGGGCATCGCCTGCGCCGTGTCCGGCCTGGTCTTCTACGGCTATCTCGGGCTCTACCCGACCTTCCTCCGCGAAGGGCTCGGCTTCACCGCGGACCAGGCGGCCTTCGCGGTGTCCATGGGCGGTCTGGGCGCCATGATGGCCCTGCCGGCCGGCTGGTTGGGCGACCGGTTCAACCAGGCCCGCCTCCTGATGTTCGCCATGGTCGCCACGTCGGTCACCGCGTACCTCATGTACCAGGTCGCGACCGCGGCGCCGGCGCAGTATCTGCTGTCGTTCCTCATGGGCACCTTCGCCAGCGGCTTCCTGTTCACCAACTGCTCCACCGCCATGCAGCGGGCCGTCCGCCCGCACCACGTCGGCCGTGGCGCGGGACTGTTCATCCTCACCTATTACGTCGCCGCCGCCTTCTCCGGGCTGCTGTTCGCCCGTCTCGTCGGCGCGCTCGGCTGGGACGGCGCCGGCCTCTGGCAGCTCACCCTCCTGCCCGTGCTCGGCATCGCGGGCCTCCTGCTGGTCAGTCCGGCCAGGATGGTCCTGCGGCGGTAGGCCGGTCCGGCTCCAGAACGGCGGTGTCCCGGTGGACACCGCCGTTCTGCGTGATAAATGCGGCACTAAACGTCGGAATAGCATTCGCCTGCTCAAAGAACGGCCAAAAAAATGTTGCCGAGCGGCGCGGTGATTTCGCCCTTAACGTATTCGATTTTCTCCGTGTGGTGGAGCTACTATCAAGTCGCTCGCTGCGGGATTGTTAGCGTATTGCCTAGGAAAGCCCCTGCTCAACGCCTATGCCGCGGCAGGTTGCCGAAAAGGTGACTATTGGCCTCATGGGTGGATTGGATTGGCTGATCGACGGCCGGTCCGGTCGAACGAGCTAAGTCCGGAGAAGCAGTGGCTGTTAGCGTTGGGGGCGACCGCCGGGCCGCGCGGCCGACGGGGCGCCGGAGCACACGACTATGGCGGGCAGCTCAGCCACTCGCCCTGGGCGGAGTCGACCTTTTGTGCATGGCCTTCACCGCCGCCCAGGTCGGCCGGGGCATCCCGCCCGTCGCCGTCGCGGGGATCGTGGTCGTCGTGCTCAACGGCCTCGGCCGGGTGTACGCGCCGCGGATCCTGCCCTCCAGCCTCGACCGTGGCGGCTGGATCGCCGGATCCGGCTTCGTGGCCGCCTGCGTGGCCTTCCGGGAGTCGGCGTCGTTCGTCACGATCGTGCTGTGCGCGCTGCTCTACACCTTCCTCGCGGTGTGCGGCAGGAACATGCTCGCCTTCGCGGTCCGCAGAGCGCACCGGTACGGGCGGTCGGTGCCCACGCTGGTGATCGGCGCGGGACCGCACGGCCACCGGCTGGCGGAGAGCCTGCTCGCCCACCCGGAGTACGGCCTGCTTCCCCTGGGCTTCCTCGACGAGACGGCCGAAGAGGCCCCTGACCTGCCCGTTCTTGGCCGGCCCGGCGAGGTCGCGCACATCATCCAGGCCTACGAGGTGCGCGCGGTGATCCTCGCGGGGCAGGGGCAGCAGCCGATCGCGCGGACGGCGAGGGCGCTGGGCTGTGACGTGTACCTCGCGCTCGACCTGAGCGAACTGATCGTCGACTTCGTCACGCTGCGCGAGCACGTACGCGGTTTCCCGCTGCTCCGCATGCGTCCCGTCGCGCAGTGCAGCGCGCTCTGGCCGCTGAAGCGGGCACTCGACGTCACGATCGCGCTGACCGGCCTCATCCTGACCGCGCCGGTTCTGGCTCTCTGCGCGCTGATCATTCGCGCGGAGGTCGGCCAGAGCCCGCTCTTCCGGCAGCGGCGGGTGGGCTGCCAGGGGGAGCCGATCGAGGTGATCAAACTCAGGACGATGAAACCCGCCGACGCGCACGAGTCGGAGACCCTGTGGAGCATCGCCCACGACAACCGGGTCGGCCGGGTGGGCAGGCTGCTGCGCAGGACGTCGGTCGACGAGCTCCCGCAGTTGTGGAACGTTCTCAAGGGAGACATGAGCATCGTCGGCCCCCGGCCGGAACGCCCGCACTTCGTCGACGAGTTCTCCCGGACCATTCCCGGCTACGGCCTGCGGCATCGGATGCCGGCCGGGATCACCGGGTGGGCCCAGATCCACGGCCTGCGCGGCGACACCTCGATCGAGGACCGCGCCCGTTTCGACAACCACTACATCGACGGGTGGTCCCTCGGCGCCGACATCAAGATCATGCTGCGGACCGTGTGGTCCCTGCTCCGGCTGGGCGGGAGCTGACCCGTGGGCGCCCATCACCGACCCAGCCTCGTGGCGGCCGCGACCGTGCTCCTGACCTGCCTGCCTGCGGGGCTCGACGGCCCGTTCTCCCACGTGCGGGTGACGGCCGCCGACGTCGCCTCCGTCGCGCTGGCCGCCGTCGCGCTCGCCCTCCTGTTCACGAGCCCGCGGGTGGCCGAACTGCCCCCCCGCGCGCTGGTGCTCGCGCCTGTCGCGGGCGCGGCCGCCATCGCCGTGCTGGCCTCGCCCGACACGCTGGCGAGCGTGCCGGGCTACCTCAGGTACGTCCAGGTGTTCGTGATCGTCCCGCTGGCCGTCATGGTGACGGTGCGCGACCGTGCCGACAGCCTGATCGTGGGCGGGGCCGTCGTCGGCGCCGCGGTGGTGCAGGGCGTGGTCGGGTGCGTTCAGACGCTCACCGGCACCGGGGCGTCGTACGCCGGAGAGCGGGTGCGGGCCGTCGGCACGTTCGGCGCGCTCGACGTCATGGGCATGGCCAGCGTGGTCAGCTTCGGCGCGATCATCCTGCTGGGCGTGGGCCTCGCCGTACGCGGCCGGTGGCGCGCCGCCGCGCTCGGGGGCGCCGCCCTGCTCTGCGTCCCTCTCGCCCTGTCGCTCAGCCGGGGCGCCTGGCTCGCCCTGCTGTGCGCGGCGCTGGTCATGCTCTTCATGCGCAGCCGGGTGCTCGCCGCCCGGGTGCTCCTCGCCGGCGCCGCCGCCGGGATCGTGCTGATCGCCGGCCTCGGCACGGGATCGGACGTGCTGGGACGGCGGGTCGCCTCGATCGCCTCCGCCGTCACCCAGCCCGACCAGTCGCTGAGCGACCGGTACACCCTGTGGCGCACCGCCGCCGGCATGTGGCTCGACCACCCGCTGACCGGGGTCGGACCGCGCCGGTTCGCGGAGCTGCGCGACACGTACGCGCCCATCGAGCTGTCATCCGGCAGCGACACCGACGATCCGGCGCACGGCTTCGAGCGCCGGCCGCTGCTCTCCCCGCACAACATGTACCTGCTGACCCTCAGCGAACAGGGCCTGCTCGGGCTGGCCGCCCTCGGCCTCTGCCTGGGGTCCATGGCGTGGTGGGCGGTCCGAGGGGGCGCGGTGATCGCGGCCGGGCTGCTGACCTGGCAGTTGGCCGACTTCGTCTACGGCGACATCGGCGGCCCTCCGACGCTGGTCATGTCGGTCGTCCTGGGGCTGGTCCTGTCGCGCGTCACCCGGCGCGCGGCGCTGCCGCCGCTGAGCGGCGCACCGGGCGGGCGCGGCGGGCACCGATGACGACGGCCACCTCGCCCGCGGTCAAGGCCGTCAGCGTCACCGCGCTGCTCATCGGGCTCGGCTCGCTGCTCGGCTTCGCCCGCGACCTGCTGCTGGGCACGACGTTCGGGGCCGACGCCGGCACCGACGCGTTCCTCGTCGCCTGGACGATCCCGGAGACCGCGGCGCCCCTGCTCATCGAGGGTGCGATGGCCTTCGTGCTGGTCCCGCTGTTCAGCCGGGCGGTGGAGGCGGGCGACGATCCGCGGGCCCTCGTGTCGTCGACGTTGCCGTACCTGTCTCTCGCGCTCGCGGCGCTGAGTGCGATGGCCGCCGCGGGCGCGCCGTGGCTGGTCGGCCTGCTCGCCCCCGGCATACCGAGGGCCGACCTCGCGGCCGACTGCATGCGTGTCGCCTCGGTCACGATCCTGACGTTCGGGCTGGCCGGGTACCTCAGCGCGGCGCTCCGCTCGCACCAGGCGTTCGCGCCGCCGGCCGCCATCTACGTCGCCTACAACCTGGGGATCATCGTCTGCCTGTGGTCGCTGCGCGACCAGGGCGCGTACGCCGCCGCGGTGGGCGTGGCCGTGGGCGGCGTGGGCATGGTGCTCGTCCAGGCCCCGGCGTTCGTCCGGCGCTTCGGCCCGCCCCGCCGCCCCACGCGCGGGGTGCCGCTGCCCCTGGCCGCGTTCCTGCCGATCGCGATCTTCACGCTCGCGCGCCAGAGCCAGGTCTTCATCGAGAGGTTCGTCGGTTCCTCGTTGTCCGAGGGGTCGATCTCGCACCTCAACTACGCGCAGAAGATCGCGCAGGTGCCGATGGTGTTGTCCCTGATCGTGGCGACGGTGACCTTCCCCGACCTGGCCCGCGCCGTCGCCGCCGGCGACGGCGAGCAAGCGCGCCGGAGGCTGGTCGGCGACCTGGTCGCCGCCTCGGCGATCGTGCTGCCCGCCACGGCGGCGCTGCTGGTCTGCGCTCCCGACGTCGTGGCCGTCCTGCTGCGGTACGGCGCGTTCACCGAGGCGGACGCCGCCGCCACCGCGCGGATCATGCAGGTGTACACGCTGGGACTGCTCGGCCAGGCGGTGGTCGGGGTCGTGTGCCGTACCTACTTCTGCGGGCCCCGCGCCTCCTGGTACCCGGCGCTCGCGATGGTCGCGGGGCTGGCCGTGACGGTCGTGCTGGCCCGGCCGGCGTGGGGGGTCACGGGGCTGGCCGCGGCCAACGCGGCCGGGATCACGCTGACCGGCGTGGTGCTGCTGGCCGGACTGCGCAGGCGCGTCATCGCCCTGCCGCTGCGCGCCGCCGCCACGCCTGTCGGCGTGCTGCTCGTGGCCGCCGCCGCCGCCGCGGGAGCGGGCTGGGCGACGCGGCCGCTGCTGGCGGACCTGCCGCGGCCGGTGGCCCTGGGCCTGGCGTGCGCCGCGATCGCCGCCGCCTTCTGCGCCGTCGCGGCCCTCGCGGGGGCCACGACCACGCTCACCGAAATCACCCGCTCGATCAGGACGCGAGGTCGCGGATGACCGCCATGCCGTACGTGCTCATGTACCACTCCGTCGAGAAGTGTGACAACGATCCCTTCCAGATCACCGTCTCGCCCGACCGCTTCGACCGGCAACTGCGCTGGCTGGCCCGGTGCGGCCTGACCGGCGTCTCCATGCGCGAGCTGCTGCGCGCCCACGCAGAGGGCAACGCCAGGCGCCTGGTCGGGCTCACTTTCGACGACGGGTACGCCGACTTCCTCGGCGAGGTCGTGCCCGCGCTGCTCGAACGCGGGTTCACCGCCACGGTCTTCGTGGTGTCCGACCTGATCGGCGAGCACAACGCCTGGGACGCCGCAGGGCCGCGCAAGCGCCTCATGGACGCGGACGGCGTGCGCCGGGCCGCGCGGCAGGGCATGGAGGTCGGCTCGCACTCGGCCAGGCACCGCTCGCTGACCGGCCTGAGCGAGGCCGACCTCTGGCACGAGGTGACGGCCGGCAAGGCGGTGCTGGAGAACCTGCTCGGCGAGCCGGTGACCGGATACTGCTACCCGTACGGGCACGCCGGCGCGCGCGAGGTGGACGCCGTCCGCAGGGCCGGCTACGGCTACGGCTGCGCGATCTGGAAGTCCGAGCTCAGCGGTCGCTACGCGCTGCCGCGTACCTACGTCGGCGAGCGGGACGGCGCGCTGCGGCTGCGCGTCAAGCGGGTGCGTCACCAGGTCCGGTGGTGCTGGTGAAGGTCCTGCATGTCATCACCGGTCTGGCGGCGGGCGGAGCGGAGCAGCAGCTGCGCTTCCTGCTGCCGCATCTGCGCGCCCGGTGCGACGTCGCGGTGCTCACCGGCTCCGGCGTGGTCGCGGACGCCATCGCGCGCACCGGCGTGCCCGTCCACCAGGTCGGGATGCGCGGGAACCGGGACCTGCGGGCCGTCGGGCGGCTGGCCCGGCTCATGCGCAGGCGCCGCTACGAAGTGGTGCACACCCACCTGTACCGCGCCTGCGTGTACGGCAGGCTGGCCGCGCGGCTGGCGAACGTCCCCGCGATCGTGGCGACCGAGCACTCGATCGGCCGCGAGCACATCGAGGGGCGCCGCCTCACCCGCCCCGTCAGGGCGTTGTACCTCGCCAGCGAGCTGCTCGGGCACCTGACCGTGGCCGTCTCGCCGACCGTGGCCGACCGGCTGGCCGGCTGGGGCGTGCCGCGCTCGCGCATCGTGGTGATCCCCAACGGCGTCGACGGCAGGGCGTTCGGCTTCGACGCGGCGCTGCGCCGGCGCACTCGTCAGCGGCTGGGCGTGCCCGCGCACGCCTTCGTGATCGGCGGGGTCGGCCGGCTGGAGCCGGGCAAACGTTTCGACACGCTGATCGAGGCGCTGCCGGCGCTCGGATCCGCCGTTCTGCTCCTGGTCGGCTCGGGTTCGTGCGAGCCGCGCCTGCGGCAGCTGGCCGCTGCGGTGGGCGCGGGACACCGGGTGATCTTCGCCGGCGAGTCGACCGACGTGCGGGCGATGTTGTCGGCGATGGACGTGCTGGCCGCGCCGTCGGCGGAGGAGACGTTCGGGCTGGCGGTCGTCGAGGCGCTCGCCGCGGGCCTCCCGGTCCTGTACGACACCTGCCCGGCCGTCGACGACCTGCCGCCGGGTTCGGCGCCCGGGGCCAGGCGTGTCCCTCCGGACCGGCTCGCCACCGAACTTGCCGTGCTCGCCGCCCGCCCGCCCGGGCGGCTGCCCCCGCCCGACGCCGTCCGCCTCTACGACATCCGCCGCCAGGCCGACCGGCTGGAGTCGCTCTATCTGCGCCTGCTGGGCGCCGCACCCACGGAGGATCAACGATGACATGGACCCGGGCCCGCATCATGGGCGTGCTCGCGCGATGGTGGCTGCCGCTGTCCCTGGCACTGGGGGCGTCGGGCGGGGCCGCGTACGCCGTGGCCACGGACGCCGTCTACGCCGCCGACGCCTACGTCGTGGTGGTGGCGGGCGGCGACCCGGCGCAGGCGATCGACTTCGCCTCCGCCTACGCCCGGATCTCCGCCCACCCCGGCCTGCTCACCGGCGACGCGAACGAATGGGGCAGCCTGAGCGTGGCGGCCTCGCCGGACGCCCCGCTGGTGCGTCTCACGTCCGTGGCGCCCACCGCGTGGGAGGCCGCGGACCGCGTCAACCGGGCCGCCACCGCGCTGGTCACGTACGCCAACAGGCACGCCACCGACACCCGCGTGCGGCTGGCGCCCTTTGCCAGCGCGTCCATCCCGACCCGCCCCTCGGCCCCGGTGCCGCTGGTCAGCGTGGTGGTCGGCGCTTTCGGGGCGGCCCTGGTCGCCGGCCTGGTCCGCCTGGCCGCGCCGCAGGCACTCCGGCAGGCGCGGCGCGAGCCCGCGCCGGTGCTGAGCGGGGCGGAGGCGTGAGCGCCGCGCCCTCGCGCACCGCGCGGCTCACGCTGCGGGTCGTGCCCCGGAACGCGCTCGCGGGGTTGTCGGAGGACTGGGCCGACCTGTACGCGCGCAGCTCGGCGGCCACGCCGTTCCAGTCGTACAGCTGGCTCTGCTCCTGGTGGCGGGCCTATGGAACTCCGGGGAGGCTGCGGGTGTTCCTGGCGTACCGGGGCGGGCGGCTGGTCGCGGCGGCGCCCCTCAGGCTGGAGTACCGGCTGGGCTGCCGGGTGCTGACGCCCGTCGGCGGCGGGCAGTCCGACTTCACGGACATCATGGTGGACGACGCCGAGGGGGACACCGGCCTGCGCGAGTTGCGCGCCGGGCTGCTCGCCCAGCCGGGCTGGGACGTGATCGACCTGCCCGAGGCGCGGCCGGGCGCGGCCGTCCTGCGGCTGGCCGGGCTCTGGGGCGGCCGGGCCTGGACCCTGCCCGCGTCCACCTGCCTGCAGCTGCCGGGACAGCCGATCGAGCAGGTGATGGCCGGGCTCAACGGCCGGCGGGCGCGCCGGCTGCGGACGGCGTTGCGCAAGCTCGACGCGATGGACCTGTCGGTGGACGTGGTCGAGCCGGACCGGGTCGAGCACGCGGTGACCGAGCTGCTGCGGCTGCACGTCCTGCAGTGGGAGAGCCGGGGGATCAACGCGCAGCACACGCAGCCGCGGTTCATGGATCATCTGACGCGGGCCACGCGGTCGCTGGTGACGGAGGACCGCGCGGTGCTGAAGGAGTTCAGGGTGCGGGGGCGGTTGCGGGCCTGCGATCTGACCGTGGTCGGCAAGGACTTCGTGGGCGGCTACCTGTACGGCGCCGATCCGGAGCTGCGTGCCGAGGCCGACGTCCTCACGATGTTGTTGCGCGACAACCTGGAGACGACCCACCGGCTGGGCAGGCCGGTGCTGAGCCTGCTGCGCGGCGACGAGCCGCACAAGGCGAAGTTCGGCTGCGAGGCGGTCGTCAACCAGCGGGTGATGCTCGGCCGTGGTGTCCGGTCCGGCGCCTACGCCGCGAGCGTGGACGCCCGCGCGGCGGGCCAGGACCTGCTGAAGCGGCGCTGCCCGCGGCTGGTGGAGAGGTTCGCGGCATGGCGGTGACGCCGCGCGTCCTGCACGTCACGCAGCCGGTGGACGGCGGCGTCGGCGCCTACGTGGCGACGGCCGCCGCCGATCAGGCGCGGCGGGGCTGGCGGGTCGCGGTCGCCTGCCCGCCGGCCGGCCGGTTCGCCGGCCCGCTGGCCGGGGAGCTGGCCGGTCTGGGGGTGCCCTGCCTGGCCTGGGCGGCGACCCGCGCGCCGGGGCTCGCCGACGTGGGGCAGGCGGCCCGGCTGGCGCGGATCGTCAGGGAGTTCGGCCCCGACGTGGTGCACCTGCACTCGTCCAAGGCCGGGCTGGCGGGCAGGGCCGCGCTGCGGGGACGGGTGCCCACGCTCTTCCAGCCGCACGGCTGGTCGTGGCTGGCGGCCCGTGGCGCGCTCGCCGCCGCGGCGCTGGGCTGGGAACGGCTGGCCGCGCGCTGGGCCGACCTGGTGATCTGCGTCGGTGCGGGCGAAGCGGCGCTGGCCAGGCGGTACGGCGTGCTCGCCGAGCTCGTGGTGGTGCGCAACGGCGTGGACCTGCGCCGGTTCCGGCCCGCCGGCCCGGAGGAGCGCGCGGCGGCCCGGGCGGGCCACGGCATCCCGGAGGGGACGCCGCTGGCGGTCTGCGTCGGCAGGATCACCCGGCAGAAGGGCCAGGACCTGCTGCTGTCGGCGTGGGAGCGGGTGGCCGCGCGCGACGACGCGGCCCGGCTGGCCGTCGTCGGCGACGGCCCGCTGCTGCCCGCGCTGCGGGCGCGGGCCGTGCCGCGCGTTCACTTCGCCGGCGACGTGGCCGACGCCAGGCCCTGGTACGTCGCGGCCGACGTGGTGGTGTTGCCCTCCCGCTGGGAAGGGCTGCCGTTCACGGCGCTGGAGGCGCTGGCCACGGGACGCTCGCTCATCGCCTGCGGGGTGCCGGGGATCTCAGAGGTGGTGACCGGCGGGGTCGGCGCGGTCGTCGCGCCCGGCGACGTGGTGGCGTTGGCCGAGGCGCTGCTGCTCAGGCTCGGGAGCCCCTCGCTCGCCGCCGCGGAGGGGTCGGCCGCCGTGGAGCTGGCGGGCGGGTTCGACGTGGGCCGGTCGATGGACGCGCTCGCCTCGTGCACGCTCGGGCTGCTGGGGGTCGGTACGGGGAACGGACGCCGATGCAGCCGCTCGCGGAAGACCTCCGCCGAGCGCGGGTTCGACGAGCACTGCCAGATGCCGTGAGGACAGTAATCGGAGATCGAGTGATAGAGCACATTGTGACTGTCGATCCAGTCGAGCATCCGGCGGACGTAGTCGGGCCGGTCGCCGTTGCGGAACAACCCCCACTCGGGGAACGAGAGGGCCTTGCCGTGCTGGGCGGCGAAGTCGGCGTGCGCCTGCAGCCCGTACGGCTGGTTGACGTAGTCGGAGAAGTCCTGGCCCGGCCCCTGGTCGTAGCTGTCCATGCCGATGATGTCGACCACGTCGTCACCCGGGTAGCACTCCGTCCAGGGGATCGCGTCGAGCCCGCGGCTGGGCGCGAAGTCGAAGCGGAACCGCTGGCCGGGCGCCGCGCGCATGGCCGCCACGATGCGCCGCCAGTACTGCTTCCACGCCTCCGGGTTCGGCGCGCAGCGGCTGGAGTAGGTCGTGCCGTTCATCTCCCAGCCGAGCACGATGATCGTGTCGCCGGCGCCGGCGGAGACCAGTCTCCTGCCGAGCTCCCCGAAATGGTGGTCGTGGTCGCCGCGGGCGCCCTCGGCCAGCCGCTGCGCCACTTCCTCGTCCGGCATCCCGGACTCGTTCGGAGCGATCATCGGCACGTTCAGCGCCAGGACCCGGTCCGGCCTGGCGGCACGCCAGCGGGTCCAGGGGCCGAGGACGAACTCGGCTCCCTCGATCGACTTCCAGGTCTCGCCGGGCAGGTAGGTGCGTCCCACCGTCACGCTGCTGTTCAACCAGGACTCGAAGCGTTCCAGATGCTTGGGGCCGCGCGAGTCGGAGCCCACGAAGACGCCCAGCGCCGCGCCGTGAGCGCGCCGGTCTTCCGGCGGGTCGTCGCCCCATGCGCCCAGGCCCAGCCACACCGCCGCCGCGATCGTGACAATCGCCAGCGAACAGCGCAGATAGCCCTTTCTCATCACCATCGCATATCTCCCGTCGGAGTTTTCCCTCATTCCCTACACCCCGAATAACGGCCGATCTGATATTCACCCTGAGATTTGCCGGATCAATAGCTTTTCGTAAGGAGGAGGACGTAAATCATGCTCGATTGCACCGTCCCGGCGCTCGTGCTGCGACTGGACTCCAATGTCTTTCATCACGGGACGCTCGGCGCCATTCGCTCGCTCGGCAGGGCCGGAGTGGAGGTGCACGGGCTCGTCGAGGGCGCGCACGCGCCGACGTACCGCTCCCGGTATCTGGCGCGGATGCACACGTGGTCGCGCGGCCGCGACACCGTCCAGGCGCTCACGCGGGCCGCCGACCGCATCGGACGCCGGGCCGTGCTCCTGACGCTGGACGACGCGGGGGCCATCGCCGTCGCCGAGCACGCGGCCGATCTGCGCCCCTTCTACCTCATGCCCGACCAGATGCCCGGCCTGCCGCGCACGCTGGCGGACAAACGCCTGCTGCACCAGCTCTGCTCCACGCTCGGCGTCGTCCAGCCGGAGACCCGCCTGATCACGGGCGCCGGCGACGCGGCGGCGGCCGTCGCCGACTTCGGGCTGCCGCTGGTCGCCAAGTGGGCCCAGCCGTGGCTCCTGCCCACGGGCATCGGGCTGCGCAAGACCGGTCTGGTGCGCAGGACCCAGCAGGTGGAGCGGCTGCTCCGGCACGTGGAGGGGCGCGAGCTGCTGTTCCAGCGCTTCGTGCCGGGAGGGCCGGGCTCGGACTGGTTCTTCCACGGTTATTTCGACGAGAACTCGCGCTGCCTGTACGGCGGCGCGGGACGGAAGGAGCGCGCCTACCCGAGAGGCGCCGGGCTCACCACCTGGGGACGGTGGCTGCCCAACCCGGTCGTGGAGGGCGCGGCGCGCGAACTGGCGGTGACGCTGGGATACCGCGGGGTCGTCGACATCGACTTCCGCCACGACCCGGCGGCGGACACCTACCACCTGCTGGACTTCAATCCCCGGCTCGGCGCCCAGTTCCGCCTGTTCACCGACCGCGACGGCCTCGACCTCGTACGCGCCGCCCACCTGCATCTCTCCGGCCGGTGGACGACGCGGGGCCGGACCGGTCACGGACGGACGTACGTGGTGGAGAACTACGACCTCTTCACGGCCGGCCCGAAAAGCCTGCGCGCCCTGTGCGCGGCCGATGAATTCGCCTGGTTGTCGGCCGACGACCTCCGGCCTTTCGTGGGAATGGCCGGACAGACGATAAAGCGTGGTCTCACCCGGCTTGCCGGGTCACGGAAATGACGATGGAGGAAATTTGCGCACGCCGGTGATTGACGTGGCGATCGTGGGCGCGGGCCCGTACGGGCTTTCTGTGGCGGCTCACGCGCTGGGCGCCGGACTCGACGTCCGGATATTCGGAAAACCGATGCGGGCATGGGAATTCCACATGCCCCGCGGAATGTTGCTGAAGTCGGAGGCGGCCGCGTCCCATCTGGGCGACCCGGAGCGACGCTACGGCCTCGACGCGTTCCACCGCTACGCGTACGGCGAGCCGGTGCCCGCGGAGCGGTTCGTCGCGTACGGCAAGTGGTTCCGCGCGCGGACGGTGGGCCAGGCCCTGGACGAGTCGGAGGTGACGGCCGTCGGCGCGGAGGGGCACCTGTTCGCGCTCTCGCTGTCGTCGGGGGCGTCCGTCCTGGCCAGGACCGCGGTGCTGGCCGTGGGGCACCTGCCGTTCGCCCACCGGCCCGGCGTTCTGGCCGGGCTGCCGCCCGAGGCGGCCACGCACAGCTGCGACCATCACGATCTGGGCGCGTTCGCGGGCCGCGACGTGACCGTTCTGGGGGCGGGGCAGTCGGCGCTGGAGACCGCGACGTTGCTGGCGGAGGCAGGTGCGAGCGTCCGGATCGTGGCCAGGGCGGACGCGCTGGCCTGGAACGACGTCCCCGCGGAGCGGCGTTCGCTCCTGGCCCGCGCACGGGCACCGCGGTCCCGGCTGGGCGGCGGCTGGCCCTCCGTCGCCTGGTCGCGGTTGCCGGGCGCGATCAGGTATCTGCCGGGCGCGACCCGCGACCACATCGTGCGCAACACGCTCGGACCCGCCGGCTCCTGGTGGTTGCGGGACCGCTTCGACGGAGCCGTCAAGGTGATCCTGGGCACGCGGCTGACCGGCGCCGAGCACCGAGGCGAGCACGGTGACGGTGTCCGGCTGCACCTGAGGGACCTGTCGGGGGCGGTCACCACGCTCGACACCGAGCACGTGATCGCGGCCACCGGCTACCGGGTGGACGTGGAGAGGATCACGCTGCTCCGGGAGGATCTGCGGCGCGCGGTGGCGTCGCCGGGCCCCGCGCCGCGGCTCAGCGGCACCTTCGAGACGTCCGTCGCGGGGCTCCACCTGGTCGGGCTGGCGGCGGCGGCCACGTTCGGGCCTTCCATGCGGTTCGTGTGCGGGTGCGACTTCGCCGCCCGCCGCGTGACCAGGGGTCTCGTGAGCCGCCTGCGCAGGGCGCGGCGTACGGCGAAATTGCCGATGTCTTGACCGTGTCCCGCCGCCCGCTGATCAGGCATGACGGTAGATCTGGATCACCAGCTTCGGGGGAGCAAGAATGGCTTTTCGCGTGATGGTGGCCTGCACGGCCACGGCGTTCGTCGGCGTCTCGGGGGTCGCTCCCGTCGCGCGTGCCGACAGCGCGCCATCGTCGTTCACCAACTCGGCCACGGTGGCCTCGGGCCGCGCGCCGTCCGGTGTGACGGTGACGGTGCGGAAGGAGATGATCGGGACGGCGCGGGTGGCGTCGGCAGAGGCGTCGTCCGCCAACCCCGCGGCGCCCGACGACGAATACCTGATCCCGGCCAACACCAAGACGTCCGCGGGTTTCGTCGACCTCTACGAGGGCTTCGCGGCCGAGGACGGCGAGTGGAGCGACGTCGCCCGGCTGACGTTCACGTTCTCCAGGCCCGTACGCGACCCGCGGCTGCACGTGTTCGGCACGGGCGGCGCCTCGGGCGAGTCCAGGAAGCGCCGCGACGACTACTGGCCCGCCGTCGAACTGGTCGGCGGCGTACCCGCCATGCCCACCTTCTCCTGGGCGGCCGGGTTCCCCGGGTACCGGGTCACGAGCGACGCGATCGCCCCGGAAAGGGTCTATCCCGCCCGTTCCACGACCTGCGGGGTTGTCTACACCTGCGGGACGGCCAAGGTGAACGGCACGGTCAGCACGTTCACGGTCAAGCTGAAGGCGTATGACGTGCGCCACGGGCGGGGCGGGTCCATGCCGCAGTTGTGGGCCGCGTTCAAGCTGTCGCTGGCCGAGGACGTCTCCGACGCGCCTGCCTCGTTCGGTGTGGCCTCTCACGCGATCACTGACTCCCATCTGGGGTGGTCGGTGAGCGACGACCACACCGGCGAGGTGAGCATGACCCCGCGCGCCCTGCCCCTGGACACGGGGGACGACGCCATGGAGGGCGGGGAGGAGCGCAGCGTGCTCAGCGGCCGGAGGTGCCGGATCTCGGTGCCCGTGACCGCCGGATCGCCGTCGAAGGTCGCCGGCTGGATCGACTTCGACCGCGACGGCCGCTTCGACGCCGACGAGCGGGCCACCACGCTGGTCGACGAGGGCGCCACGGACGCCGAGCTGACCTGGCCCATTCCCGAGTCGCTGCCCGCCGGCCCCGTCTGGATGCGGCTGCGCCTGGTCGCCAGGGCCGAGTCCGTGGACTCGGCGACGGGATGGGCCGACAGCGGCGAGGTCGAGGACCACCAGATCCAGTTCGTCGAGTGAGCCTCGTGACCGCCGCCGGCAGTTAGGCGAGATGTCACCCGTGTCACAACTTGCACGCGTAACGTGTCACGCATCCCTTACCTCCCATGTCAAGGAGATACGATGTTGCGTCGAACCCTCGGCGTGCTGGTCGCGGCAGGAACCATGCTGCTGGCGGCCGCTCCCGCTCAGGCGGCCGGCCGGCCGGAGCCGCTGCCACGCGCCCACGCGCACAACGACTACGAGCACGAGCGGCCGCTTCTTGACGCGCTCGACCACGGGTTCACGAGCGTCGAGGCCGACATCTACCTGGTGGACGGCGAGCTGCGGGTCGGGCACGACCCCGAGGACCTGCGTCCCGGCCGCACGCTGCAGTCGCTCTACCTCGACCCGCTGATCCGCCGGGCGCGCCACGGGAGCGTCTTTCCCGGCACCCGGCAGCGACTCCAGCTGCTCGTGGACATCAAGAACAACGGGGAGGCCACGTACACCGAGCTCGACCGGGTGCTCAAGGCGTACAAGAGGATGCTCACCACCTACCACAAGGGCAAGGTGCGGCCCGGCGCGGTGACCGTGGTCGTCAGCGGCGAACGGCCGCGCGAGCTCATGGCCGGCCAGGACCGGCGCTACGCCTTCTACGACGGGCGCATGGACGACCTGGGGCAGGGCGACCCGGGCCTGATCCCGCTGATCAGCGACAACTGGACCAACCACTTCAGCTGGCTGGGCGAGGGCGAGATGCCGGCCGCCGAGCGGGCCAAACTGCGCGAGATCGTGACGACCGCGCACCGCGACGGGCAGAGGGTGCGGTTCTGGGCCACCCCCGACACGGCCGGTGCCGCGCGTGACGCGCTCTGGCGGGAGCTCGTCGCGGCCGACGTGGACCACATCAACACCGACGACCTGGCGGGACTCCGGGACTTCCTGCGCGAGCACGACCGCGAGCGCGCCGCGGCGTAGGCCCCGCGCGGACGTTCACGACCGCTCAGTAAGCCGCCTGGTGGGGCGTCCGGTGCGCCGCCCGGTGGGGACTGACCGGCCTCGCCGGGTGGCTGGCCGGGTGGCAAATGCCGGGACCTGGCTACTCTGTCTGCGATGGACGGTGACCGGGTCATAGGCGGGTACGCGCTGCGGCGCGTCCTCGGCCAGGGCGGCATGGGAGAGGTGCACCTCGCGGCCACGCCCACCGGCGGCCTGGCCGCGGTCAAGCTCATCCACCCCGCGCTGGCCAGGGATCCGGCCTTCCGCCGGCGCTTCGAGCGAGAGGTGGCGGCGGCCCGCCGGGTGGCCAGGTTCTGCACCGCGCCCGTCCTGGACGCCGGCATCGACGGCGAGGTCGCCTACCTCGTCACCGAATACGTCAAAGGGCCCGACCTCGCGCAGGCCGTACACGACCAGGGGCCGCTGTCGGGCGGCAACCTCGAGGCGCTGGCCGTGGGCATCGCGACCGCGCTGAGCGCCATCCACGGGGCCGGGGTGATCCACCGCGACCTCAAACCGTCCAACGTGCTCCTGTCGCCGCTCGGCCCCCGCGTCATCGACTTCGGCATCGCCCAGCTCGTGGACAACGACAGCCTGGCCAGCCAGGCGATCCTCGGGACGCCCGCCTTCATGGCGCCGGAACAGGTGCGCGGGGAGCCGCTCACACCCGCCGCCGACGTGTTCGCCTGGGGCGGTGTGATCGCGTTCGCGGGGACGGGACGGCTGCCCTTTGGGGGCGGGGCTCCGGGGGAGGTCCTCTACCGGATCATGCAGGACGGGCCCGGACTGGACGGGCTGGAGGAGGGCATCAGGGGGATCGTGGAGCGTGCCCTCGCCAAGGACCCCCGCCTGCGGCCCGGCGCGCAGGCACTGCTGGCGGAACTGGTGGGCGGCACCCGCCTCGCCGCCGCCACGGAGGTGGTCGAACGCACCTGGACGGGCACGGTCCCCACCGGCCCAAGCCCCACCCCCACCCCGGACACCCCGGTCC
>NZ_SMKP01000134.1:0-29522 GCF_004349015.1 Nonomuraea diastatica | reverse complement strand
GCAGCTCCGTGACGCCGCGTTCGAGGGTGGCGGCGCGTTCGGCGCCGATGGGGTGGGGCAGGCCGAGCGCCGCCGGCTCCCTGACGGCTGAGCTCAGGGCCACGCCGAAGCGGAAGTCCCGCACCGCCGTCACGGCCTTCCCTCGATGAAATCAGCGATGGCCTGGGTCAACGGCCCCGGCTGATCCTCCTGGACGAAGTGCCCGGCTCCCGGGATCGTGACGTGGGGCTGTCCCTTGGCTCCCGGGATGCGCTCGGCCATCTCCTCGCCGTGGACGCGGCTGACCGGGTCGAGCTCGCCGTACGCGCACAGGAACGGGATCTCCAACCGCTCCAGCACGGCCCAGGCGTCACGATTGGGCCCGGCGGCCTCGTCCTGCGGGGAGATCGGGACGAGCAGCGGGAACTGCCGCGCGCCCTGCAGGTACGGCTCGCCGGGGAACGGCGCGTCGTAGGCGGCCAGCACGCGGGGGTCGATCTCCTTGCCGGAGCGGTGGTTGCGCGTCACGACCTCGCCCACGCTGAACGGGTTAGAGCGCTGGCTGGACTGCAGCCAGAACAGGAAGAACGGACCCATGTCCTGGTCGCCCGCGGGCAGCATCGTGTTAGTGGCGACGACGCGGCGGAATCGGCCAGGATGTTCGGCGAGCAGCCGCAGGCCGAGCAGCCCGCCCCAGTCGTGGCAGACCAGCGTGATGTCGTCGAGGTCGAGCACGTCGAACACGAGCCGGCGCAGCCAGTCGAGGTGGGACTGGTAGGTGTAGTCGAAACGGTCGGCCGGCTTGTCGGAGCGCCCGAACCCGACCAGGTCCGGCGCGACGCACCGATGCCCGGCGGCTACCAGCGGCGGGATGACGTTCCGCCACAGGTAGCTCCAGGTCGGCTCGCCGTGCAGGAGCAGGACCGTCTCTCCCGACGGCTGCCCGGTGCTCTCGTCGACGTAGTGAGCGCGGAGGGTTGTGCCGTGCCCGTCACCGGCGTCGATCTCGGCGTAGTGCGGGTCGAAGGGGTAGCCGGGCAGGTCGTCGAAGCGGTCGTCCGGCGTCCTCAGGACGTGCATGGCTGGTCTGTTGGTCATGCCCCCTAAGAGCGGGACGACGCCGGGAGAGTGACGCCGCTGGCGGCAATGTGACCTTCCGCACACCCGCTCAGTAGTGCGCGGCCAGGCCGATCGCCAGCGTGGCGACGGCGGCGGCGAGGAAGAAGCAGGACCCAGGTAGAACGTCGAGGAGTAGTCGCTCACCCGGATGCGGGTGTAGGCCGCGCAGACGAAGAAGAGGATGAGGCCGATCGCGGCGGCCGTCCCGACCAGGGGCACGCCGAGCAGCCCGAGGGCCAGGCCGATCGCCCCGGCCGACTTGAAGCCGGCCGGGAAGATCAGCCACGACATCGAGACCTCGGCCGTGGCCAGGGCCACGACGACGTAGGCGGTGGACATGAGAGCTCACAAGAGAGTCGAAAGTCATTCCCCTTTGGAGAGCTCCCACCGCCGGAACTGTGACTTCGTCAATCGTGGATGGTGTTCTCGTAGTCGCGACGCTTCTCCGGCGGGTAGTACTTCTCCTCCAGCGCCACACGTCGTCGTACCCGGGCCGGACGAACACGTCACCATAGCCGACGTAGTCCTCGCGCCCGGCCTGCTCGAACGCCGCGGCGTTGTAGTCGTCGATCGGGACCGGCTCACCGGCTTCCAGCAGCCGCCACACCTCCAGCACGGCCGGCAGGATGAACGACGGGACCTGGATCGCCTGCCCCACTCGCTCAGTGTGGCGATCAGCGGCGTCGGGCCCGCCTGCCGGGAGGCGATCGCGTACGCCGGGCCGAGGGGCTCGGCGAGCACGATCCGCGCCTCCTCCCAGGAGCGCAGCCCCCTCGTAGAAGATGACGTCCGCGCCGGTCTCCCGCTTGTACAGCACACCCCGGCGGATCGCGTCTTCCAGGCTGCCGCCCTCGGCACCGTAGCCGTCGGTGCGGGCCACGATGACGATGCCCTCGTCCAGCTCGTCGCGCGCGTCCACGGCCGCCTGGAGCCGGCCGATCGCCTCGGCGTCCGGCACGAGCCTGATCCCCGCCTGGCCGCCGACCTTCTTGGGCTCTTCCTGGCCGGCGACCCCGGCGCGAATGAACTCCTGCACGATACGCCGGGTGTTCACCGCGCTGCCGTAACCGGTGTCTGCGTCGCAGAAGATCGGGGAGTCGACGGAGTCGGCGATCGTCCTGCACTGCTGCACGACCTCGGTCATGGCCAGCCAGCCGACGTCGGCGATACCGCCGGCCCACGACGAACTCATGCCCCGCGTGGGCGGTGTATTTGAACAGCATGCCGGGGCCAGCTCGCGGCCGAACGGGGTGCGGGTGAACCTGTCGATCCGTCAGTCAGCTCTCAGGGATACCACTGGGTGCTGGACACCCGCGTCGCGTCGCGCGCCGGCCACGTCATTACGTGACCTTGATAGACCGCATCTGACGCTACCTTCATGGTGGTCGTGGGCTCGCATGTCACACATCGCGGCTCGGATGACTCCCAGGGGATATCGGAGCTTCCTGCATCGGCAAGTGATCCCTCCGCTGATCGCCGCCGGGTACCCGGCGAGTGGCACCCGGTCGGCTTGGGACCGGCCACTCCGGCGAGGAAGACCAGAGGCCAACAGCCGACCGATGAGACAGGCAGATTCATCTGGGAGACGTCATGAACAAGCTCGAACAGTACCTCCTCGATCGGTTGCGTTGCAGGCCGGGAGACCGGATCAAGTTCAGGGAGCTGACCGACATCCATAGCGTGCCGGTCCTGCTGCCCGCGAGCGGTGGGCTGACCCACCTGCAGTTCCGCCGGTACGCGGGCTGCCCGATCTGCAACGTCCATCTGCGCTCGGTCGCTGTACGGTATGAGGAGATCGCAGCCGCTGGTATCTATGAGATCGCGGTGTTCCATTCGCCGGCGGAGGACATGCTGCCGCATCAGGAGGCGCTGCCGTTCACGGTGGTTGCCGACCCGGGCAAGGAGCTCTACCGCGCCTTCGGGGTCAGTCAGTCGCTTCGAGCCGTACTGCATCCTCGCGCGTGGCTCACTCCATTGCGTCCCAGCGCATACCCCGTGGTGGCCCGTGGCGTGATGAAGGGTGGTCGGCCGTACCCCCGGAGCCGGGAGAACGTGACCGGCCTGCCCGCCGACTTCCTCCTCGACAGTGATGGGCGGGTCTGTGCGGTGAAGTACGGCAGGCACGCGAACGATCAGTGGACCGTCGACGAACTCCTCGCCCTCGCCAAGGAGAGCACATGAAGATCCGGGCCGTTCTTGCCGGCCCTCGTCTCCGGCACGAGCCTGGCCCCCGCACCCGCGGGCCGGACTGAACGTGCGTTGATCACCGAGGAACGCGACACGGCCGCCCGTCGAAGGAAACCGACGTCCGTCCCGCCACACTCGTGATCGGAACGCGTCGGCGGCCAGGCTCACAGCTCTCCAGCCGATGTCACGCTCGCTCGACGCGCCGGGCTCTTGAGGGGTATTCGTCCTGACAAGGAGTTCCATGATGCATGACACCGCGGCCGATGCCTCCCAGGTGTTCGCCGACCACCGTGAGTTGCTGTTCTCCATCGTCTACAACATGCTCGGCAGCGTCGGCGACGCCGAGGACGTGCTCCAGGAGACCTGGCTGGCGTGGTCGGCGAGGGATCTGACCCGGATCGAGAACCCGCGCGCCCATCTGGTCCGGATCGCGGTCAACCAGGCCCTCACCCACCAGACCACGTTGCGCAAGCGCAAGGAGACCTACCTCGGGCCGTGGCTTCCCGAACCTCTGATCACCGACCAGGACGCGTCCGAGCCCGCCGTACGCGCCGAGTCGGTGTCGATCGCGATGCTGGTGGTGCTGGAGACGCTCACCCCGCTGGAGCGGGCGGTGTTCATCCTGCACGAGGTGTTCTCCTACCAGCACACCGAGATCGCCGCCATGATCGACCGCACTCCGGCCGCGGTCCGTCAAATCGCCCACCGGGCGCGCGAACACGTCCGAGCGCGGCGTCCGCGTACTCGGATCGACCGGCGAACGCACCAAGAGGTGACCGAGCGGTTCATCGGCACCGCGTTTGGCGGTGACCTGGCCGCCCTGATGGAGATGCTCGCACCCGAGGTCACCCTCTGGTCCGACGGCGGCGGCAAGTCCGCGGCGGGCGGCCCTCGCCCGATCCACGGCCGCGACAAGGTCGCCCGGCTGCTGGTGGCGAACACGCGGGGCATCGAGGGTGTGGACCTCCAGTACCGCCAGGTCAACGGCGATCCCTCCGTGGTCGTGTTCGCGCAGGACGCACCCTTCGCCGTGATGGTGCTCGACCTCGCCGCCGACGGCGAGCAGGTACGCGACATCTACGTCGTCAGCAACCCCGACAAGCTCGCCTTCATATCGGACAAATCCACGAGGTGAGGTGTCACATCTCGCGCCGGGAAAGACTCAAAGGGCCTGATACGACGAGTTGATGGGAGCGATGACATGGTGGAAGGTGATCGGTGCGGGCTTCCCGCGCACCGGCACGTCCTCGATGTTGAGAAATAACCCCAGAGTTCGTCGAGCGGTTGGGGGGGTCGCTATAGCCGCAGGACCTGAGCTTACTTCTGGGATCCCTGCTTCTTTCGAGATTGATGAGATTTCGGGGATTCTGAAGGTCTATCGTCCTCGTCGTTCGTCTTGCATGGATAGCGAAGACGAGGAGGTTCGAGCTGGCGGTAGTGAAGGATCTTGGTGGCGCGTGCCCCGGCCACCACCGAGGACCTGGAGGCGCTGGAGGCCGACGTGCTGGCCGGGTTCGTACTGGCCCGAGCGGCGGCGGGGCTTTTCTCAGACCGCGCTGGAGCGGCTCGGGTTCTGCCCGGCCTGTCTGATCTCGACGTCGGCGGGCGGCGCGGATTTCGGCGTCTGCGATCTTGTCGTCGAGCAGCGCGTACAGCTGGGTGGTCTCGGTGGAGGCGTTGCCGAGGCGGCGGCGCATGGCCTCGATGGAGACGCCGGCGTTGATGAGTTCGGTGGCGTGGGCGTGGCGCAGCTGGTGGATGTCGATCTCGACGCCGGCCTGCGCGCAGTAGCTCTGCCAGCGGTGGTGGGCGGCGGCGTTGGACAGCGGTCCGCCGCGGCCGTTGATCGAGGCGCGAAACAGCGGCCCGGCGGTGTAGCCGGCGCGGGCCAGGTAAAGCTTGAGCAGGGCGACGTAGCCGCGGTCGTCCAGCAGCACGGTGCGTATGCTGCCGCCCTTGCCGTGGATGCGCACGTGTTCGTCGTCCAGCCGCAGATCGAGATCCTCCATGTGAAGACTGCACACCTCCGAGGCGCGGGCGCCGCAGACGTAGGCGGTCTCGAACAACACCCGGTCCCGCAGTCGGTCCAGCGGCAGGTCCTTACGCGGCCACCGTGAGCAGATCATCGTCAGGACCTTGGCGACGTCGGCGGCCGCGGCAGGGCGGGGCAGCGTCTTGGGCACCTTGACGGTGTCGATGCGGTCCATCGGGTTGGCGGCCAGGAGGTCGTGGGGGACACCGGAGCCGTCGTCACTCACCGCCAGCACGGCCTGTCCACCTTCAGCGCTCAGTGAGATGGCCACGGTAGAAGCGGCGTGCCGTTTGGCGTTATCGACCAGGTTGGTGAGCAGGCGGACGAGCTGAAGGCGATCACCGTAGACCTGGGCCGGCTGAAGATCGCGAGCTATGACCACCTCGCGGAGGGGGCGGCGGTCCAGTTCGCAGGCCACCAAATTTTCAGGTCCGCCGGCGCGGCGGGGCCGAGCGTGCCAGCGTCCAGGCGGGAGAGCGTCAGCAGATCGGTGACGATGGCCTGCAGGCGGTACAGGCTGTCCAGCATGGCGGCGGTTGTGGCGGGCCAGTCGGCGACGGCAGGATGCAGGAGCGCCTCTTCCATCTGGGTGCGCATAGCGGTGATGGGGCCGCGCAAGTCATGTGAGGCGTCAGAGGCAAAGCGGCGTTCCCGCTGCAACGCGGCCTCTAGCATGCCGAGCAGGGTGTTGCGCTCGTCGGCCTTGGCACTGGTCAGGGCGAAGGCGACGGGCGGTCCGCACAAGGTGCACAGCAGGCGCAGAGCGTAGCCCCAAAAGAAGCGGGAGTGGAAGGGGCAGTAGCCCTACACGGCCCAGCCGGCCAGTTGACTGCGCTGGGCGATCTGGCGAAAGCGGCCGCATTCGACGAGGTGGAGTCGACCACCGAGCGGCATGGCCATTGGGCGACGGGGCGAGGCGTCGATCACATCCCCCGGCAGGACGTCACACTTCGATGCCCGCCGGCCTCTCAGGAGACGACATGACCAAAGGAGACACATCATGACCATCGCTACGGAGGACCTGCGGGTGCTGCGCACCCCGGAGGCGCGCTTCGAGAATCTGCCGGACTACCCGTTCGAGCCGCACTATGTCGCGGTCGACGGCGGGCGGCTGCGGGTGCATTACCTGGACGAGCAGCCCGAGGAGTCAGCGGCGTCGGGGGAGACCGTCTTGCTGCTGCACGGCAATCCCTCGTGGAGTTATCTGTACCGGCACGTCATCCCGCCGTTGGTGGAGGCCGGGCACCGATGCGTGGCCGTCGATCTGATCGGGTTCGGCAAGTCCGACAAGCTCGCCGACCGTTTCGCCTACACCTATGAGCGGCACCTCGGCTGGCTGCGCGAGGCTGTGTTCGACAGGCTGGACCTGCGCGAGGTGACCATGGTGTGCCACGACTGGGGCGGCGCGCTGGGCCTGCCCCTGCTGGCCGCACATCCCGCACGGTTCCGCCGGGTTGTGGCCACCAACACCGGATTGAGCACCGGGGACGAGGAGCTCGGCGCCGGATGGCCGCTCATGGCCGCCTGGTTGCAGTCCAGCCAGCGCACCTATCCGTTCGAGCCGTCCACGATCGTGGACGCCTTCACCGTCACCGGGCTCGACCAGGCGGTGCTGGCCGCCTACGACGCTCCCTTCCCTGACGAGCCCTATCTGACCGGCATCCGGCAGTTCCCACTGCTCATCCCCATCTCGCCGCAGGATGAGTACACACCGGCGTTGCGCGCGGCCTGGGCCGTGCTGGAGGGGCTCGAGCTGCCGTTCCTGTGCGCGTTCAGCGACCAGGACAACGTCACCCGCGGCGATCACAGCGCCTTGAGCGGGCGGATCCCGGGGGCCAAGGGCCGGGCCCATCCCACCATCACCGGCGCGGGCCACTTCCTCCAAGAGGACGCCGGAGCGGCACTCGCGACCGCCGTCGATGACTTCATTCGTTCGACCGTCAAGGAACACTCAGCATGACCATTCTCGTCACCGGAGCCACCGGAACCATCGGCCGGCAGGTCGTCCGCCACCTCATCGAACGCGGTCAACAGGTGCGCGCGCTGACCCGCGACCCCTCCCGCGCCGTCCTGCCAGAAGGCGTGGAGGTGGCCGCTGGCGACCTCACCGACGCCGCCAGCCTGGAGGCGGCCTTCGACGGCGTCTCCGCCGTCCACCTCATCAACTTCGGCGGCGACTACCAGCCCCTGACCAACGGGCGGCACATCGTCGACCTCGCCGAAAAGGCCGGGATCGGCAAGACCACCATCCTGGCCGGATGGCAGGAAGGCATGCTGGAGCCGGCCGTCAAGTCCAGCCGCTTGGAGTGGACCTTCCTGCAGCCGGTGCAGTTCATGGCCAACTTCCTCACCGACTGGGGCGAATCGCTGCGCACCACCGGCCGGGTGCGAGAGCCGTACGGTGATCGCAAGAGCCCGCCGATCGACGAGTACGACATCGGCGCCGTGGCCGCGACGGTGCTGACCCAGGATGGTCACGGTGGTGGGTCCTACCATCTCACCGGCCCCGAAGTGCTGAGCGCGCGTCAGATGGTGGCGATCATCGGCGAGGCGACCGGCCGCCACCTGCGTTTCGAGGAACTCACCCCCGACCAGGTGCGCCGGGAGTGGAGCGTGGCCGGCGGACGGCCACACCTGTACCTCTTTCGCGCGTTCAGCCAGGCGGCCGGATTCGGTGCCGCAGACCTGGTGGAAATCCTGCTGCAGATGTACGGCACGCCCAACGAGTACGGCACCACACTGACCGACCAGGTGGAACAGGTCACCGGCCGCCCGCCGCGCACGTTCGCCCAGTGGGCGGCCGAGCATGCCCGTCAGTTCCTGCCCCAGCCACCGGCCTGACCCGGCTCCGGCCTCACCCCACCACGTCCCGGCGCAGCCCACGCGCCTCGGCGCGCTCTCGCCGGGACGGGATGACAGAAAGGACAACGTGTGCCTTTGCCCAACGACCGCCGGTTCCGGTTCGGGGTGGTGCTGCACACTGCCGGGAGCCGGCGCGAATGGCGCGAGCAATGCCGCAAGGCCGAACAGATCGGGTTCGACACCATCTCCGCCATCGACCACCTCGGCAAACCCGCCCCCTTCCCCGCGCTCATGCTGGCCGCAGAGGCCACCCAGCGGGTGCGACTGGGCACGTACGTGCTCGACGCGACGTTCCACAGCCCGGCGCTGCTGGTGCGCGACGTCGCCACCACCGACCTGTTGACCGACGGCCGACTGGAACTCGGCCTGGCGGCCGGGAGGCCCTCGGCCTCCCCGGACAAGCTCCGCGAGGCCGGCATGCCGTACCCGACGCCCGCCGAACGCGCGGACGGCTTGGAACGCACCGTTGCCGCGCTGCGCCGGCTGTATGCCGACCCGCAAATCCGCCCCGGGCCCCCCGAACGGCCTTTGCCGCCACTACTTTTGGCGGGCCGCGGTGAGCGAGTGCTGCGGCTCGCCGCACGGGAGGCCGACATCATCGGCTTCAACGGTACGGTGGCCGGCCCGTCCGGGCGCGTAGGCCTGCCCGCCTTCGCCGGCACGGACGCCATCGCCCGGCGAGTGGCGTTCGCGCGCGCCGCGCTCGGCGACCGGATCACCCAGGTGGAGTTCAACCACGAGGCGCCCGCCGTCGTGGTCACCACCGCCAGACGACAAGCCCTGGACAGACTGCGGACCCTCGCTCCATCGCTGACCGCCGAAGAACGCGGCCACGTGCCCGGCTTCCTGGTCGGCACCCCTGCACAGATCGCCGAGCAGATCCGGCGCAATCGGGAGACGTTCGGATTCAGCTACATCACTGTTCTGGACGGCGGCCTCGACGCCATGGCCCCCGTCATCGAACTGCTCCGCTAACCGCACGTACCTTTTACACGAAAGCGAAACTCATGATCCTGATCACCGGAGCGACCGGAGCCATCGGGCGACTCGTCGTCGAACAACTCGCCGCCGAGGGCGCCCACGTCCGCGCCGTCAGCCGCTCTCCAGAGAAGGCCGCCCTGCCGGCCGACGTGGAGATCGTCCAGGGCGACCCGGCCCGGCCTGACACGATGGCCGCCCACTTCGACGGCGTCGAGGCCGTCTTCCTGCACTCGCGGACCTTCGGCGACTCCGCCGACCGGCTGCTCGCCCTGGCCGCCGAACGCGGCGCGGCCAAAGTGGTGGCCCTGTCGGCGATGAACATCGACGATCCGTTCGACCTGCAACCCTCCCGCTGGCGGGGCGACCGGAACAAAGAGGCCGAACAGGCCACGGCCGCCAGCGGCCTGGCCTGGACCAGCCTGCGGGTCAGCAGCTTCGCCGGCAACACCCTGCAGGCGTGGGGCGCCCAGATCCGCGCCGGGGACGTCGTCCGCTACGTGCACGCCGGATTCCGGGAGTCACCGCTCGACGAGCGGGACCTGGCCGAGGTCGCGGCCCGCGCGCTGCTCACCGACGAACTGGCGGGCCGCAGGCTGGAGCTCACCGGACCGCAGTCGCTGTCGCACCAGGAGATGGTGGCCGTGATCGCCTCGGTGATCGGCCGGCCTCTGCGCTTCGAGGAGCTCGCGCCGCAGGCCGTCGCACAACACCTGATCGACAACGGGCTTCCCGAAGCATGGGCGCGGGCCCTGATGGCCCGGTACGCCCACTACGCCGGCCAGGACCAGCATCCGGTGACCGGCGAGGTGGACAAGGTCCTCGGCCGCCCCGCACGCACCTACGCCGAATGGGTGGCCCACCACCTCGCCGCCTTCCGGAACGGATGAACCATCCGTGTCGGCTGCTTACGTCGTCACCGCTCTGGTGACCATCGCCTTCAACACCTTCTCCGGATTCGCGGCCATGACCCGGCTCGCGCCGATCATGCGAACCCTCGGCCCAGCACTCGCCCGGGCCGGCGTACCGGAGTCGTGGCTGGTCTGGCCGATCGGCGCGCTCAAGGCGCTGGGCGCGCTCGGGCTGGCGCTCGGGCTGCTCGGCGTGCCGCTCATCGGCACCGCCGCCGCGGCGGGCCTCATCCTGTACTTCGTCTGCGCGCTCTACACCCACCTGCGCGTCAGCGACTTCTCACCACAGTTCTACCTGGCGATCGTGTTCCTCGGCCTGGCGGTCGCCACCCTGTCGCTCGATCCCGCCCTGATGCTGGACACGACGCGCTGATCATCATCCGCACGGTCCCTTGAAGACGTCCGGCCCACAACTCCAAACCTCAAGGGAGTCGCACCGCCTGGGCCCGCCCCGGCATCGCCAAGGTGCCGGGCGCTCCAGGTCACCGTGGACCTCGCCGAACACCTCCGCGCGATCCTGGCCAAGCGCAGTGGAAGCATGTGATCTTGACCGCGGTCACTGTCCCTTGTTCCTACGGGGCCACTTTGCTGAGACAAACGCGAGCGCGGGACCATTTTAGTGAGACGACTCAACAGCCTGGCTAGACACTACGCGTGAACGCACCGCGTCAGTCCTCCAGCGCCTCCTCCTGTACGGCGAGTACTCCCCTCTCCGTGAACGCCACCCTCATGCGACGCCTGCCCGACAGCGAATGGGAGGAAGACCCGGAGTGGGCGGCCGAGATCCGCGCCTGGAACGAGTACGTCGCCAGGATCACCGAGCTGCACGACTCGGGCGACGTCCAGGCCGCCGTGGACCTACGCAACGGCCGGGAACGCTGGCTGGAGAACCGCCGCCAGGAACTGCTCGCGGCGGGTGAGGTCCGATGACGACCTTCAAGATCCAGCAGGAGGAGCAGGCCGACCGCTGGCTGCCCAAGCCCTACTTCGTGGACGAGTCCGGCGCGATCGGCCGCCAGGACGTCTGGAAGGGCAACCCGACCCAGGTCATCGGCTTCCAGAGCGATCTAGACATCATGTAGATCGACCTCCTCTGGGAGGACGCGATCCAGGACCCGGACCGGGCGTCGGGTATGTACCTCGTCACGTCCGACTCCGAGGGCAACTTCGACACGCACCTGGCCATCGTGGAGTCCGTGAAGGCCGTCACCCTCTCGGGCGGTGAGGGTCAGTGAAGCTGCCCGCCGACTGGGAGACCGAGTCCGGCTCCGGCTACTGGAGCCACCTCGCCCACCTGACCCACAAGCCGTGCGGTTTCCGCACCGGCATGGCGTTCGACCGCTACCGCGCTGGCGGCACGGGCTCCACGAGGCGCTGGTCTGCCGTTGGGGACAGGTGACCTGCTCCTTCGCCCAGTCCACCGTGAACGAGGCCCGGTCATAGCCGCTCTGGGCGCGAGCCTGAGCCGAGTGATCGAGCAAGACAGGCGTGACGAGGGTCAGGCCGTGGATTTCGCGCGCACCGACGATCAGTTCTGCCGCAGCGTAGCCGGAGTCGACGTAGTGCTCGCGCGGCAGCAGCCCACGCTGGTGCAGGTGCTGATGGACCTTCTCGGTCATCGCCACGTCGGGCACGGTGGCGTCGGTGGTCGCCACGTTCGTGATCAGATTCGGCGGCGTGACTGCTTCGCCGCGGCTGCCGTTCTCACGTTTCACGTCGTCGTCCACGGCGTCGTCCACGGCGTTCACGGGGTGGCAGGTTTCGCTGATGTGGAGCTTGTAGCCGTTCCAGAACATCGCATCGCCCTTGGCGTCCCAGCGGGTATCGGTGTCATACGGGGAGGTCAGACGCGATCTGCCCGGCGGCAGTCCCTTCCGCCGTCTTCGAGGGGCCGCCGCCGCTTGACCACCTCCCGCCCCTTCCGGTCGGTGACGCGCACATAGTTTTGGATCAACATGACCCGCAGCGCCTGCACCGCGGGCAGATTCCGTGACCACGCCGGGGAGAACGGCGCATAGACCGCTTCCACCAGCGCATAACCGTCGGCACCGTAAGCGCGCGCCAGCTCGGCACGCTGTGTCTCCGAGGCCGGCAGCCGCGCTTGCCGCCCGCCTCGATCAGGCCTTTGCCGGCGAGCTTGGCCAGCAGCAGGTCCAGAGCCTTCTCCTCCAGGCCGTGGGCGACCACCCGGGTCCGGAACTCACTCAGCACACTCGCGTCGAAACCCGGATCATCCAAGGCCAGCCCGAGCGCGTATTTCCAGCTCAAGTCCGCTCGCACCGTCTCAGCGGCCTGCCGGTCGGTCAGGTTCTCCACCCGCTGCAACACCGTGATCAACGCCAGCCGGCCCGGTGACCAGCCTGGCCTGCCCTCGCTCCCGAACGCTTCGGCGGACTCCGCGTCGGCGAACAGTCCGCCCGGCTCATCCCGGACCCGGACGGGCAGCGGCGGCTGCCGCTTGCCCCGATACATCGTCCGGATCGCTGCCGCGATCACTGGATCCGGTTCCGGCCAGGACCGGGGTTGCATCGACACCGACCACTCCATCCGCGACCGGGAGGAGGGGGAAACCCCGGCCGCGCACCGCATGATCCCGGACGTCAAAGACTCAGGTCACGGACCTACAGCCGCGTGTCGCGAGTTAACCAGCAGGATCCTTTCACCGCACAAAACCGGAACAAGGGCGGTAACCAAGCCCACTGAGGAACGCAGTGTTGGCGAGTGGACAAGTGCTGGTCCTTGCCAGTGGTCGATGATTCCGAATTAGCAAGTACCGATGAGCACGGAGCTGGAGATAAACCACGTGGGACCCAAGTCATAATTCGTTTCAGCCGGGACGCACTGGTAACT
Source organism: Nonomuraea diastatica (assembly GCF_004349015.1). Taxonomy (NCBI): domain Bacteria; kingdom Bacillati; phylum Actinomycetota; class Actinomycetes; order Streptosporangiales; family Streptosporangiaceae; genus Nonomuraea; species Nonomuraea diastatica. Next base: position 16,604 of record NZ_SMKP01000134.1, on the reverse strand, counting down.
CGTGCTCACGCCCAGGGCGGTGGTGCGAATGTAGTCCTTGCTCGCATCGCAGTTCCGCCAGATGGCACGTCCGTTGACGTTGTCGTTGTATCCGCATTCGATGAGAAGCCTCGATGAACCGGCCTCGGCATACGCTGCGGCTCCGGCTGCCACGGTGACCGGAACCGCAGCTGCGGCGGTGATGGCGGCCGTGGCGATGGTTCTGGAGATCAGCTTTCGCATTGCCATGAGAGTCCCCTTCGTAGGTCGGGCGTTGAACAAACGTCCCGGTGCGAGAAAGCATGGGTCCATACATCGAGGGTGCAGGCCTTGTCGAGGGGCGAGCCACCGACTTAATGAAGGTCTGGCCACCTCCTGTATGCATTTAGGCATCTGGAAAGCAATTCTCGCCCAGTAAAACGAACGAAGCCAGGACATCGGCCGGACATTCACCGGACACGAGTTCGAAGGCTGCCACTTTCTGGCCCGGTGCGCACGACGGTGCCGGTACGACGCAGCCAGGTCGACGGCGATGGCGCCCGGCATGCATGGTCAAGAGCGCCGCCGCCCGTACCGGTGCCGGGTAGGCGCCGGAGTGGGCGCGCGCAATACCCGCTCATTGACCGCTACACAAGTGCCCATGGACTTCAGCCAGCAGATCATCGATGAGTTCCGTGCCAACCAGGGCCAGGTCGGCGGCCCATTCGAAGGAGTAAAGGCTGCTCCCACGGACCGTCGTCGGCGCGAAGACGGGCGCACGCCGTACGACGCTGCTCGGCTGAGCGCGGACGCTGAACGCCTCCCCGAGCCCGGCGGGCCGGGAGGCGTTGCCGCGCAACGAGACGGACGAGTTCATCCGGCACCCGCGTTCGCGGCTGCGGCCCGTCGCTCCTTGCGCGCGATTTGCTTACTTAAGCTATGGTTTGCTTATGCGAGCAAATGAGTCGCCGTCCGGCAAGCGTGACCGGACGTTCACGGAGAGCGCACGGCGGGCGCAGATCGTGGCCGCCGCGATCGAGACGATCGCCGAGCTTGGCTACGCCCGTGCCTCATTCGCTCAGATCGCCAAGCGCGCGGGCCTGTCCAGCACCGGCCTGATCTCCTACCACTTCGCGAGCAAGAGCGAGCTGGTCAAGCAGGCGGTGATCCAGATCTACGGCGAGATCACCACGTTCATGACCGAGCGGCTGGAAGGCCGGCCGACGGCGTCGGCGGCGCTGCGTGCGTACATCGAGGGGAACGTCGAGTTCTCCGGGGCGCATCCGGTCGAGATGAAGGCGTTGCTCGACATCTTCATCAACGGCGGCATCGATTATGACGAGCCCACGGAGCGCGCCACGCTGTCACCGCTGGAGCAGATCCTCCGCTGGGGCCAGGAGACCGGCGAGTTCCGCGACTTCGACGTCCAGGTGATGGCGACGAGCCTTCAGCGTTCCGTCGAGGGGCCGAACTTCCTGCTGGCCGGCGACTCGGCCCTGGATCTGCAGGCCTACGCCCGGGAACTGGTGGCGCTGTTCGAGCGGGCCACCCGCGCGGACACGTGACCGGGCACACACCACACCATCGATAGGGAGACATTCTTCATGAGAGCCGTGCACCGCCTGGTGTACCCCGCCGCGTTCCTGCTCACGCTGGGCGCGGCGGCCCCCACACAGACCACCGGCCCTCCCACTCCTGGGCCGAAGCCGAGCGCGTCGGTGTCGGCCCAGGCGACCGGCTCGCCGGTCGTGCGCCTGCAGTCCGGCCGCGTTCGCGGCGTCGACAAGGGCGCGGTCCGGACGTTCTCCGGCATCCGTTACGCGCAGCCGCCGGTCGGCCGCCTGCGCTGGGCCCTTCCCAAGCGCGTGCGGCCGTGGAGCGGCGTCGCCGACGCCACCAAGCCCGGCGCCGCGTGCCCCCAGGCCAAGATCCCCGGCGTGCCGCCGACCGACGAGGACTGCCTGTACGTCAACGTCACCATGCCGCGCCACTCCAGCGGCAAGCCGCTCCCGGTGATGGTCTGGATCCACGGCGGCGGGTTCACCAGCGGCGCCGGCAGCCAGTACGACGCCCAGCGCCTCGCCACCCAGGGCAACGTGATGGTCGTGACGGTGAACTACCGGCTCGGCGTGCTCGGCTACTTCGGGCACGAAGAGCTGACGGGCTCGGGCACGTTCGCACTGGCGGACCAGATCGCCGCGCTGCGCTGGACGCGCCGTAACGCGGCCGCGCTCGGCGGCGACCCGGGCAACGTCACCGTCTTCGGCCAGTCCGCCGGCGGCATGAGCACGTGCGGGCTGCTGACCACCCCCGCCTCGGCCGGCCTGTTCGACAAGGCGATCGTCTCCTCCGGCTCGTGCATGATCGACTGGGTGGAAGGAGGGCTCTTCCCCAGCTCTCCCGCGCACACCCCGTACACGACACTGGCGACGACGAAGAAGGACGGCGCCGCGCTCGCCAGGACCCTGAAGTGCGACAAGGGCTCGGCCCGCGAGACCCTCGACTGCCTGCGCGAGCGGCCCGTCGCCGACTTCCTGCCGCACATGACCAAGTTCAGCGACCACCTCACGTACGGCACGCCGCTGCTGCCCAAGAACCCGGCCGAGGCGCTGCGCAAGGGGACCTTCCACCGGGTGCCGGTGATCTCCGGCGGCACCCGAGACGAGATGCGCCCCTTCATCGGCGGCGCGGCCATGGCCGGCCAGAAGTTCACCGCCGAGCGCTACCCCGAACTGCTGCGCACGGCGTTCGGCGACAAGGCCGACGAGGTGCGGGCCCGCTACCCGCTCTCCGCGTACGACTCGCCGGCGATGGCCTGGGCGGCGGTGAACACCGACCGGTCCTGGGCTTGCCCCACCTTGGAGGCCGACCGGCTGCTCGCCCGCCACACCGACGTCTACGCCTACGAGTTCGGTGACCGCAACGCGCCGAACGTCAACGGCATCGAAGTCCCGGGGCTCCCCATGGGGGCGGCCCACGCCAGCGACCTGCCGTCCCTGTTCGACCTGAACGGCGTGAACGCCCTCCCGACCCCGCCGCAGCAGCGGCTCGGCGCGCAGATGGTCGACTACTGGACCACCTTCGCCCGCACCGGCGATCCCAATGGGAAGGGTTCGCCGCGCTGGTCCCGGTTCACCGGGCAGGGGCCGGTCCTCGGCCTGGTACCGGACGCCGTCCGGCCCGTCGGCTACGCCGCCGACCACCAGTGCTCCTTCTGGAACAAGCTCGGCTGACGCCGCCTCGCGCTCAGCCTGATCCGCCGCCGAGCCTGGCCGGCGGGTCGATCCCCGCCGTGAGCTGCGAAACCATGATGGACGTATGGCAGTCATCGACGTCGCCGGCCTCACCAAGAGGTACGGCGACCACACGGTTCTGAACGGCGTCTCCTTCTCCGTCGAGCAGGGCGAGATCTTCGGCCTGCTCGGCCCCAACGGCACCGGCAAGACCACCACCGTCGAGTGCGTGGAGGGTCTGCGGCGGCCCGACGGCGGCACGATCCGGGTGCTCGGGCTCGACCCGATCGGCGACGGCCGCGCGCTGCGCGAGCGCATCGGGGTGCAGCTCCAGCACACCCAGCTGCCCGAGAACATCAAGGTGTGGGAGGCGCTCGACCTGTACGCCTCCTTCTACGCCGAGCCGCGCGACTGGCGCGAACTGCTGGAGCAATGGGGGCTGGCCGGCAAGCGCGGCGCCCGCTTCGGCAAGCTGTCGGGCGGCCAGAAGCAGCGGCTGTTCATCGCCCTGGCCCTGGTGGGCAATCCGAAGGTGGCGTTCCTCGACGAGCTCACCAGCGGGCTCGACCCGCAGGCCAGGCGCGCCACCTGGGAGCTGATCAAGCAGGTCCGGGCCTCCGGCGTCACCGTGGTCCTGGTCAGCCACTTCATGGACGAGGTGGAGGAGCTGTGCGACCGCGTCGCGGTCTTCGACAGGGGCGGCATCGTCGCGACCGGCAGCCCGGCGGAGCTGATCGACGGGGTCGACGCCGAGCACCAGATGCGGTTCACGCTGATGGCCGGCGCCGCCGGCGACCCGATCGCCCTGCTGAGCGGCCTTCCCGGCGTCTCGGATGTGACCCGCGACGGCGACCGGGTGAGCGTGACGGGCCGGGGCGACTTCGCCACGGCCGTCACCTCGGCCCTGGCCCGCAACCTCATCCCCGTCGCCGACCTGCGCATCGACAAGCGCACGCTCGACGACGCGTTCGCCGCCCTGACCGGCCGCTCGTTCCGCCTCTGAGGGAGATCCCCCATGACCGTCATCACCAAGCTCACCACCGTCGAGCTCAAGCTGCTGGCCCGCGAGCCCGGCTCGATCTTCACCATCCTCGTCCCGCTGTTCATCCTCGTCGTCTTCGGCAGCTCGATCCCACCCGGCGACACGGTGCTCCTGCCGATGACGCTGGCGATCGGCGTCGGCCTCGTCGGCCTGTACCAGCTGCCGACCACCCTGGCCACCTACCGCGAACGGGGGATCCTGCGCCGGCTCTCCACCACCCCGGTCAGGCCGGGGAGCCTGCTGACGGTGCAGCTCATCCTGCAGTTCGTGCTGGCGCTGACCACCTGCGCGCTGCTGCTCGCCGTCGCGGGCACCGTCCTGGGCGCGCACGTGCCCTCCCAGGCGCTGCCCGTCGCCGCGGTGTTCCTGCTCGGCACGGCCGCGATGTTCGCCATCGGCCTGCTGATCGCGGCCGTGGCGGCGAACGGGCGCACCGCCAACGGGGTGGGCGTGCTGGTGTACTTCCCGCTGGCCTACCTCGCCGGGCTGATGCAGCCGGTGGACCAGATGCCGGATATCCTGGCCCGCGTCGGTGCGTTCACCCCTATGGGCGCTTTCCGGCAGGCTCTTCATGACGTCTGGACGGGGCTGTCACCGGGCCCGTTGCCGCTGGGCGTCATGGCCGCGTACGCGGTGATCGTCAGCCTCGCCGCGGCCAGGTTCTTCCGCTGGGAGTGAGCGATGACGACAGGGGACGTCCCCCGTCTGGACCGGTGGGAGCGGCTGCTGCAGCGCCTGCTCACCGCCGTCCCGTACGTCCTGCTGGCCGTCTCCATGGCGCTGTCGTCGCTGGCCGACGACCGGCCGGGGACGTACCATCTCGTCACGCTCGGCCTCTCCGCGCTCGCCGCGGCGTGGATCTGGCTCATGCCCGAGCGCCATCCGGTCGTGTATGTCACGGGCCTGGTGATCCTGATCGCGGTGCTCTGCTCGCGTGGATTGTGGTTCGCCAGTTTCTTCGCCTTCACCGGATACCTCCACTCCTGGCACCTGCTGAAGGGGAAGTGGAGATTCGCCGGGGTGACGGTCACGGCGGCCATCTCCATCACGGCCTACAGCGGAGGGCTGCCCGAGCCCACCCTGCCGGCGATCGCCACCCACGTGCTCTTCACCGCCGCGATCGTGGCCGTGGTCAGCCTGTTCAGCTTCGTCGGCGAGGTCACGGCCGAGCGCAGCGCCGAACGCAAGCGCATGGTGACACGGCTGGAGGAGACGATGCGGGAGAACGCCGGCCTGCACGCCCAGCTCCTCCTGCAGGCCCGCGAGGCCGGTGTGCTCGACGAGCGCCAGCGCATGGCCAGGGAGATCCACGACACGCTCGCCCAGGGCCTGACCGGCATCATCACCCAGCTCCAGGCGGCCGTCCAGACCGAGGCCGAGCCGCAGGCGTGGCGGCGGCACCTCGACCACGCGGTGGGGCTGGCCCGCGAGAGCCTGGCCGAGGCCCGCAGATCCGTGCACGCCGTCCAGCCGGGCCCGCTGGAGTCCGCCCCGCTGCCAGCGGCGCTCGCGGAGATCGCCGCCCGGTGGTCGGAGCTGAACGCCGTGCGCGTGGAGGTCTCCACGACCGGCACGACGCGTCCCCTGCATCCGGAGGTGGAGGCGACCCTGCTCCGCATCGCCCAGGAGGCGCTGGCCAACATCGCCAAGCACGCCGGGGCGTCGCGCACCGGGCTCACGCTGTCCTACATGGAGGACGTGGTCAGCCTCGACGTCCGCGACGACGGCGCGGGCTTCGACCCGGCGCGCGCGGTCGGCGGGGGCGGCTTCGGCCTGGCGTCGATGCGCGACCGGGTGACCCGCCTGGCGGGCTCCTTCGAGATCGAGTCCGAGCCCGGGGCCGGCACCGCCGTCTCCGCCGTCGTACCCGCCATCACCGCACTGACCACCACCCCCGAGGAGTCGCGGAGTGCCTGAGAGCCCCATCCGGCTGCTGATCGCCGACGACCACCCCATCGTCCGCGACGGCGTCCGCGGCATGTTCGCCGGCGATCCCGGTTTCGAGGTGGTCGCCGAGGCCGGCGACGGCGCCCAGGCCGTCGACCTGGCGCGCGCGCTCGACCCCGACGTGATCCTCATGGACCTGCGGATGCCCAGGATGGACGGGGTGACGGCCATCAGGGAGCTCGCCCGGCTGGGTCTCAAGGCGCGGGTGCTGGTGCTGACCACGTACGACACCGACAGCGACGTGCTGCCCGCGATCGAGGCGGGCGCGACCGGCTACCTCCTCAAAGACGCGCTGAGGGAGGAACTCGCGCGCGCGGTCGCGGCGGCGGCGCGCGGGGAGGCCGCGCTCTCCCCGTCGGTGGCCACCCGCCTGCTCGGCCAGGTCCGCGCCCCCGCCGATCCGCTGAGCGGGCGGGAGCTGGAGATCCTCGATTTGATCGCCCAGGGCACCACCAACCGCGAGGCGGCCGCCCGCCTGTTCATCAGCGAGGCCACGGTCAAGACGCACCTGCTGCACATCTACGCCAAGCTGGGCGTCAACGATCGGGCGGCGGCGGTGGCCGCCGCCTTCCAGCGTGGCCTCCTCCCCAGGGGATGACCCCCCGTCCGCCGACCGGCCGGCTCGTCGTCACGGAACGGGCCGTGCGCAAGCACGTCGGCACCATCTTCCTCGAACCCTGGTCACCACCGGCTCGAGGCATCGCCGCGTCCGCGCCGTGCTGACCTGTCTCGGCATCTGACGACGCCGGACGGGCTTACGGGTTACGGGGCTAAAAAATTGCAGTGGACTTAACTATTGCAGTAGATTCCAGCTCATGATGGAAGGGCTGCGGGAGCGAAAGAAGCGGCGGACCCGGCAGCACATCTCCGAGGTGGCCCTCGGCCTGTTCGTGGCGCGCGGCTTCGACGACGTGACGATCGCCGAGGTCGCGGCGGCCGCGGAGGTGTCGGTCAACACCGTCTACAACTACTTCGAGTCCAAGGAGGACCTGGTCCTGCCGCCGGACGAGGCGTCGCCGCAGCGGCTCGCCGACATCGTGCGGGCGCGCGGGCCGGGCGAGTCGGCGGCGGGGGCCGTGCTGGAGCGGCTGCGCCAGGAGGTGCGCGGGCGCGAGCGCCAGGTGGGCCTCAGCCCGGGTTTCGGGCGGGTCCTGGAGATGATGCTGGCCGCACCCACGCTGACCGCCCGGCTGGAGGGGCTGGGCCGCCGGATGACGGACACGCTGGCGGCCGAGCTGGCCGAGGAGACCGGCGCGGCCGCGGACGACCCGCTGCCGCGCGTGATGGCCTGGCACATCGGGTCGTTGCACGCGCTGGTCCTGGGCGACGTCGCCCGCCGCGCCACCGCGGGGGAGCGGCCGGAGGTGATCGCCGAGCGGGTGCTGGAGCTGCTCGACACCGTGGAGAGCATGCTCGGCGAGCGGGTTCTCACCTATGCCGTACGAGAGGGACGACCATGTTCAGGGTGACGATCAGGGGCAAGTTCGCGGGGTTGGACGACGCCGGCCGCGCCAGGGTGCTGGCGGCGAGCGGCACCGTCTTCACCGAGGCCGGCACGTTCACCCACGACCAGAGCGTCTCGGCGTTCACCTTCCGCTGCCAGGTGCCCGCCGGACCGGACGACGGCGAGGACGAGGCGGCTCTGGGTGCCATGGCCGCGCTGGAGGCGCACGGGCACCCGTACGAGATCCTGAAGATCGGGGTGACCGACATGCGCGACATCAGGATCCGGCGTGGCGGACGCCGGCCGGGGTCCACCGGGCCCGCGTGAGAGCGGGCCCGGCTCAGAACTGCGCACCCGGCTGAGGGCGGCCCGGCTCGGTGGCACGCCGGCTGGGCGCCGATCGTCGCAGGTTCTCCGTGTTCTTCACCATGTGACGTAGCACCTCGACGGTGTCGTCATACTGTTTCGCGCCCACCCCCTCGTTGATCTGGCGAGCCGCCCGCTCGACGATCCGGGCCAGGGTGGTGTGCGCGGCCTCGCCGGCGGGAGTGAGCCCGTACGGCTGCCGGCTGGTGATCCAGGCACGCCGTACCAGCTCGTCGAGCACCTCGTCCACGCCGACCGAACTTGCGGACCAGAACGGACGCAGCGTCTCCGCGATGGTGTCTTGTGCGGCGGGCGCCGCCCGGAGCAGGTTCATCGTCTGCCAATGGCGACGATGGAGGGCCTCCGCCGCCAGCACCCGGTTCAGGTGCTCCTCGATGAGCTGGTCGAGGAGTCTCAGCCAGTAGCCGATGGGCCGGTGCTGTTGCATAGCGTTCCTTTCGGCGGACCCGGCCGCCGGGCCACCAGGTCCTCTGTCGGATGGTCCGGTCGAGCAGCCGGGCGTGGGCCGCGCCGTGCCGGGGCGCGGCGGTCCTCGCCGAGGGGGTCATGGCCGCAGGACGGTCTTGCCGGTGGTGGCGCGGGACTGCAGGGCAAGGTGGGCCGCGGCGGCGGAGGCCAGGGCGTAACGCCGGCCGATGACGGGGGTGAGCCGGTCGCCGCTCAGTGCCTCCAGGGCGCGTTGCTCCAGCGTACGGGTGCCGCCGGGCCGCTGAAGGATGCGGGCGCCGACGGCGCAGGCGGCGCTGATGCCGCGGCTGAACAGGTCAGCGGCCGACAGTTCGGTCAGCGAGCCCGAGGCCGTGCCGAACATCACCAGGCGCCCGCCCACTCCGACCAGTTCCAGGGCGTGCCGGCCGATCTGTCCGCCGACGCCGTCCAGGGCCAGTGTCACCGGCCGGTCCGCGAGCGACTGGCGTACCTGGTCGGGCCAGTCGGGGCCGCTGTAGTCGATGGCGTGGTCGGCGCCCATCCGGCGGGCGAGCGCGGCCTTGCCGGGGCCGCCCGCGGCGCCGACGACCGTGGCTCCGGCGGCCCGCGCGGCCTGGACGAGCAAGGTGCCGATGCCCCCGGCGGCGGCGGTGACCAGGACGACGTCACCGGCGGTGGGGGCGGCGAGTTCGAGGATCGCCATGGTCGTGCGGCCGGTGCCGACCATGGCCACGGCCGAGTCGGCGTCGGCGTCGTCGGGGATGAGGTGGACGGCCGCCGACGGGGCGAGTGCGAGTTCGGCGTACCCGCCACTGGCCAGGCCGAGGTCCGTGACGACGCGCCGGCCGAGGAGGTGGTCACCGGCGTCCGCGCCCACCTCGTCGACGACGCCGGCGACCTCCCGGCCCGGCGTCATGGGCAGGCGGGGCGCGACGCGCGGCCCGCCGCCGCCCTGGCGGATGATCGTGTCGAGCAGGTGGACGCCGGCCGACTCGACCCGGATCCGCACCTCGCCGTCGGAGGGGTGCGGGTCGGGCACCTCCTCCAGCCGGAGTTCGTCGGGGCCGCCGAAGGCGTGCTGTCTGATCGCTCGCATGGTGCTCACCCCTCCGCGCACAGGCTGTGCCTGTCCCGCCAGGCGACGAGCGAAGCGGTGATGGCCTCGGGCTGGTCCTCGGGGGTGTGATGGCCGGCGGGCCCGTGTCTCTTCACCTCCAGGGCCGACATGTGCGCGGCGCACCAGTCGATGATCTGCGGGCTCATCATGGTGCTGGGGCCGGGGTCGAAGGTGAGCAGGAGCTTGGGCACCTCGGGGCTGGCGGCCAGCCACCGGCCGTAGGCGCGGACGGTGGCGACGACGTCGGCCGGCTCGCCGTCCAGCGGCATGGCGCGCGGCCATTGCAGCAGCGGCAGGCGGCTCTGCCGGGTCGGGTACGGCCGCCGATAGACGTCCAGGTCTTCCTCGCTGAGCCCGCGGGCGGCCGTGGCGGGCAACGCCTGCTCGATGAACACGTTCTGGTCCAGCACCAGGGACTCGCCCACGTCGGGCGCGCGCAGCGAGGTGAACAGCGGGCGCGCGCCGGCGGGGAGGTCGTCCCAGGCCATCGGCTTGACGATGGTCTCGGTGAACGCGATGCCGCGCACCCGTCCGGGATGGCGGGCCGCCCAGTCGAAGGCGAGGGCGCCGCCCCAGTCGTGGCCGACCAGTACGACCTGGTCGAGCCCCAGGGCGTCGAACCACGCGTCGAGATGGCGAGCGTGGTCGTGGAAGGTGTAGGCGAGGTCCGGCTTGCCGGAGTCGCCCATCCCGATGAGGTCGGGCGCCAGGCACCGGCCGGACTGGCCGACGACGGGCAGGATGTGCCGCCACAGGTACGACGATGTCGGGTTGCCGTGGAGGAAGATCATCGGCACGGCTCCGGTGCCGGTTTCGCGGTAGAAGATCGTGGAGTTCAGAACCTGTGCGGTGGGCATGGTGCGGCCTCTCTGCCGGCGGCATAATAGACAGGTACCTGACCAAAGCTACGAACTAGACAGGTGGCTGTCAATATGAACCCAGACTCGCCCGCCGAGAAGCGACTGCGCCTCTCGTTGCTGCTGCGCCTGCTCCACCGCGAATACGCCCTCGGCATCGAGGCGTCCCTGGCCGAGGCGGGCTTCGGCGACATCCGGCCGGGAGACGCGAAGGTGTTCCCGTTCGTCCCGCCGGAGGGCGTTCAGGTCCGCGACCTCGCCATCCGCGCCGGCGTCCGCAAGCAGACCATGGCGCAGTCGGTCGACCAGCTTGAGCGGGCCGGCTATCTGGAACGTGTCCCGAACCCCCGTGACGGCCGCTCCCGGCTGGTGGTGCTCACCGGGCGAGGGCGAGCGGTGCGGCCGGCGGCGGCCGGCGCGGGCGACGCGATCGAGCGGCGGTGGACCGAGCTGACCAGCCCCGAGGAATTCGGCGCCCTCCACGGCCTCCTGCACCGCCTGCTCGGCCGCATCGGCGAGGCGGACCCCGACGCGGCCGCCCGCCTGGCCTCGCTCGGCGACAGCGGCCTCGACTGACGCCACGCTCGTGTGACGTAAGTCACGTTGGCGGTCGTCCCGTCATCGCCGGGGCGTTCGTCGTGGGGGTGTAGCAACCACCACGGCAAGGAGATCCCATGGACGCCCGTTTCGACTACGCCGGCAACCCGGTCGGGGCCAAGGCCGCGAAGCATTTCGTCTCGGCGAGCAAGGTCGTGTCGGATTCGACGCTGCCGGCCACGACGCGGGAGCTGGTGATGCTCCGCGTCAGCCAGATCAACGGCTGCGCCGTCTGCATCGAGCAGCACACCAAGGTCGCCGCGCACGCGGGGGAGACCTCGGTGCGCCTCAACCTGGTCGCGGCCTGGCGGGAGGCGACCGTCTTCACCGACGCCGAGCGCGCCGCCCTGGAGCTGGCCGAGCAGGGCACCCGTACGGCCGACGCCGCCGGCGGCGTCACCGACGAGGCCTGGGCCAACGCCGCCAAGCACCACGACGAGGACCAGCTCGCCGCCCTGACCGCCCTCATCGCCGTCATGAACGCCTGGAACCGCATGAACGTCATCACCCGGCAACCCGCCACCGGCGACTTCGAGCCCGGCCAGTGGGGGTGACCCGGGACGTCTCCAGGCCCACCGCCACGATCGAGAAGGGAAGGCCCACCATGCCCGCGGACACCACGGCCGGGCAGGACGACCTCAAGTCGCGTCTGCCCGACCCCAGCCAGTTCGTCCCCGAGCTGTGGGACATCGGCGGAGGCATGACCAAGGCCCAGGAGAACGGCTCGATCTCGCCGGCCCTCATCGCCCTGGTGCAGTTGCGGCTCGGGCAGCACTTCGACAGCACTTACCACACCATCGGGCAGACCCGCATCCTGCGCGCGCTCGGTGAATCCGAGGAGCGCATCACGGCCGTGGCGACCTGGCGGGACACCCCTCGCTACTTCACCGAGGCCGAGCAGGTCGCGCTGGAACTCGTGGACGCCACCTTCACCCCGAACCCGGCCGGGGAGCGCGTCCCCGACGAGTTGTTCGCCAGGGCCTGCGCCCACTACGACGACCGGGCACTCGTGACGCTCTGCATGGCGCTCGGCCGGAGCTGCTTCTTCATCCCTCTCACTCTCATCGGCAAGCCGATCGCCGGCAGGCCCGCAGGGGAGAACTGGACGCGCTGACGCCCGGCAGCCGGCACTCCCACTCCTGGCCGGCCACCGTTCCGGAGGAGGTCAGGGTGCCGACGGCTCCCTCGGCCGCCTCTGCCCCCGCCCGTTCGACACGACAGCGCACCGGAAGGTGAGGCCGGTGCATCGCCTCACGTTCCGGGGACTGTGTCGTCGAACCGGCTGAAACGAACACATCATCCTGCGAACAGGAGACTCAGCGACATCATGACCACTTCATTGCCGGCGACACCGTTCACCGACCCGGCCCCCGCGCACTCCCTGGAGCGGGCGGCCAGCGCGCTGACGGCACACGGTTTCACCGTGGAAATCCTCGACGACGCCACCGCCGCGCGCACCCGCGTCAAAGACCTGATACCCGAGGGCGCCAGCGTGTTCACCGGGGCCAGCGAGACCCTGCGCCTGTCTGGCATCGATGAGGACATCAACGCCAGCGGGCGCTACCAGGCCATCAAGCCGCGAGTCCTGGCCATGGACCGCGCCACCCAGACGGACGAGATCCGGCGGCTGAGCGCCACCCCGGACGTCATCGTGGGCAGCGTGCACGCGGTCACCGAAACCGGCTCCCTCGTGATCGCCTCGGGCAGCGGAAGCCAGCTGCCCGGCTACGCCGGCGGCGCCGCCCGTGCGATCTGGATCGTCGGGGCGCAGAAGGTGGTACCCGACCTGGACACCGCGCTGCGGCGCGTCGAAGACCACTGCCTCCCGCTGGAGACCGCCCGCACCCAGAAGGTCCACGGGTGGCCCAGCACCGTCAACCGCCTCCTCATCCTCAACGCCGAATTCCGGCCCGAGCGCGGCACCGTCCTGCTGCTCCGGCAGGCCCTCGGATTCTGAACCACCCGGAGTCATCGGCCGGGACCGAGGTCAGCACGGCGCCGATGGCCGCGGGCGCGATCATGACGCGGCGCTTCGCGGCCGACCTCGGTTGGCGCCGCACGCTCCCGGCCGGCACGGCCGGACCGGGTGCGGCCGCCGCGGATCGCTAGGGACCCGCCGTAATGGTGATCTGGTCGGGCGCCGCGTCCAGCAGGATGAGGACCCCCGCTATCCCGACGATCCAGCGCAGTGTGGTGCGGGATCCGGAGTCGAGTTTGCCCTGCCACCGTTCGAACCGTTCACGCGTGCGCTCGCCGAGGGCGGCCCATGCGGCGAAGAGCAGGACGCCGGGGATCACCATGATGGTCACGTACGCGCCGAGGAGCGGCGACCATTGGACGGCGGGCAGGCCGGCGAGGGTCATGATGCCGATCGCGCCGAAGTACGGCACGGCGGTGGCGAACTCGAACAGCCAGGTCCCCAGCCCCAGCAGCACCATCGAGCGCATGGTCAAGGACCGTGCCTTGATGGATGCGCGTTCGGGGTCGCGGTCGGGGATCCCGATCACCGCGGGGCTCAGCGTGTCGAGCAGGGCCAGCCCCAGCACCGCCACGATCGTCTCGATCGGCAAACCTGTCTCCTGCGGGGATTCGACGACGCTATGATAGCACACCTGTGCCATTACAGTAGCACGGGTGTGTTAGAACGTGCGTACTAACATGGTGGACGTGCCACGACTCGTTGATCACGACCAGCGACGGGCCGAGCTCGGCGAGGCGGCCATCCGGATCATCCTGCGCGAGGGGCTGGCCGGTGTGACCGTCCGCGGCGTCGCCGCCGAAGCGGGCTGGTCCACCGGGTCCCTGCGGCACTACTTCAGCGATCAGCACGCGTTGCAGGCCTACGTCGTCCAGGCCACCACCGGCACCCTCCGCCGGCGGGTCATCCCACGCGTCCAGCGGCCCCGTACCGAAGGCTCGGTGGTCGAACAGGTCGCCACCATCGTGGAGGAGATGCTGCCGCTCGACGCCCAGCGCCGCGAGGAATACGCGTTGTGGTCGGCGATCGTGGAATGGGAGCGTCACCATCCTCAGGAAGGGGGCTCGGTGACGTGGAACGACCAACGGGCGCTGCACCGCCAGTGCGTCGCCGCCCTGCGCGGACACGAGCCGGTCCGCGAACCGGACCAGGCCACGGCCCCGCACCCCGACGCCCAGGTCGAGCTCTGGGCGGCTCTGCTGCACACGTTCGTCGACGGGCTCGCCGCCCAGATCGTGAACACCCCCGGCCAGGTGTCCGCCGGCACCGCCGGGCATCTGCTGCGTTCCCTGCTGCGAGCCGTGCCCCGGCCGGCTCAGCCCGCGCACCACCCGGAAAGGGAGAACGCGCCCCAGGACCGCTGATCCGCGTGGACCCAGACAGTTGTCTCGTATCCCGGTGGCAGATGATCGAGTCGAATGTTGTGGGATACCTCCATGAGTGAAGCGTGCCGTTCTGGTGTGAGATCGACCCCATGAAGGATGAAGGGAAGCAGCGCAGGTTCCCCACGGGCGACCTGGCGAGGGTGGCCGTGTTCGCCGCGCTGATCGCCGCGCTCGGCTTGCCGGGCGCGTTCAACGTCTTCGGCAACACGGTCCCGATCACCCTGCAGACCGCGGGCGTGATGTTGGCGGGCGCGATCCTCGGCTCCTGGCGGGCGGCGCTGGCCGTCGCCGTGCTGCTCGTGCTGGTCGCGGCGGGCCTGCCGCTGCTGGCGGGCGGGCGCGGCGGGCTGGGCGTGTTCACCGCGCCGTCGGCGGGATTCCTGCTGGGCTGGCTGCCCGGCGCGGCGGTCACCGGCTGGCTGGTCGAGCGGGCCGGCCGCCGGCCCGGCCTGGTCCAGCTGTTCGTGGCGAGCCTGGTGGGCGGCGTCGGCGTGGTCTACCTGGTCGGGGTTCCCGCGCAGGCGATGATCACCGGCGCGTCGCTGGGCACAGCGGCGCTGCTCACGCTCGGGTTCCTGCCCGGCGACGTGATCAAGGCGGTCGTGACGGCCTACGTCGCCAGGGGCGTGCAGGTGTCCTACCCCGACGCGGTGCCTGCCGTGCACCGCGAGCGGCTGCGCACCGGGGAGCGTTGACCCCGCGATGCCGGTAGCAGAACACGTGCTGCGGCACGCCGCCGAGCGGCCGGAGCGGCCGGCGGTGTGCGGCCAGGACGGCGAGCTCTCCTACGCCGAGCTCGCCGCGAACATCCAGGGCGCCGCCCGGCACCTGCGCGGCCAGGGAGTCGGCCCGGGCGCGCTGGTGGCGATCGGGCTGGCCGGTCCGGCCGCGCTGCTGACCGCCGTGCTCGCCGCCGACCTGGCCGGCGCCACGCCGCTGGTGGGCGACCCCGCCTGGGGGCGCGGACGCTGGGCGCGCGTCACCGGCGCGGTCACGCCTGACCTCCTGGTCGCCGAGCCGCTCCCGTGCGCACCCGGCCCGGCCGTAACCCCGGATTCGGCCCCTGCCGACCGGGCGTGGGCCTGCTTCAGCTCCGGCAGTACGGGCCGGCCGCGCGCCGTGGTACGCCGCCGCGCGTCGTGGACGGACTCGTTCGCGCACCTCGGCGACCTGGCCGGGATCGGCCCCGGCGACGTGGTCCTGGTGCCGGGGCCGCTGACCTCCAGCCTGTACGCCTTCGCCGCGGTGCACGCGCTGGCCGTCGGGGCGACCGCCGTCGTGCCGGGCCGCCGCCCCGGCACGGCACTGGCCGCCCGGGCGGCGTCGGCCACCGTCGTCCACCTGGTGCCGCACGTGCTGGGCGACGTCCTGCGGCGTCCGCGCCGTTCCGGGGCGCTGCGCACGGCCGTGGTCGGCGGCGCGGCCCTCGCCCCGGGGGCGCGCGCGGCCGCGGCCGAGGCCGGGGTGAACGTGGTGGCGTACTACGGCGCGACCGAGTTGTCGTTCGTGGCCGTCGACGCCGACGGAGGCGGGCTGCGCCCGTTCCCCGGCGTGGAGATCGAGGTCAGGGCCGAGCCGGGGGCGGCGCTGGGCGAGGTGTGGGTGCGCTCACCGTGGCTGGCCGACGGCTATCTGGGCGACGTGCCCGGCCCGTTGCGGCGCGACGCGGGCCGCTGGGCCAGCGTGGGCGACGTGGCGCGGCCCTACCGGGAGGGTGAGGTGCTGCGGCTGCGCGGCCGGGGTGGCGGCGCGATCCAGACCGGCGGCGCGACCGTCGTGGCCGAGGACGTCGAAGAGGTGCTCAGGACGGTGCCGGGTGTGGGCGACGTCGTGGTGGTCGGCTCGCCGCACCCGTCCCTGGGCTCGGTGGTCACGGCGATTCTCGAGGCGGAGGGCGCCTCGCCTCCGTCGCGGGCGCTGCTGGAGGCGATGGCCAGGGGCGGGCTGGACGCGGTGCAGCGGCCGCGCCGCTGGTACGCGGTGCCGAGCCTGCCGCGTACGCAGTCGGGCAAACCCGCCCGCGCCCTGGTGGCGGCCAGGCTGGCCGGTGGCGACCCCGACATCCGGCGGCTGGTCTGATGGCCGTCGTGGTGGCGGCCCGGCGCACGCCCATCGGCACGGCCGGGCACGCGTACAAGGAGCTGACCGTCGACCGGCTGGCCGCCCCCGTGATCGCCGCAGTGGTGAATGACGTGACGGCTGACGTGACGGGCGACAGGGCGGGCGGCAG
>NZ_SMKP01000133.1:0-29913 GCF_004349015.1 Nonomuraea diastatica | reverse complement strand
GCTCATCCCCGGCACCCCGCTGGGGGATCAACACTTCACATTCTTGCAGCTCAAGAGCATCACCCACGCTGGAGCAGTGGTGGGTTACTGACGTGCGCCTACCGAACGGTCTTAATTTCCGACCAGACATCGCCGTGATGTCGCTGATGCCGTTGGTGAACATCGCCCGACTCCTGACCCGCGAGGGCGACGGCAGGGGCGCCTTCGCCTTGCTTCAGCAGTTGTACCGGGCCGCCCAGCAGCGCGGCGCCACCATCATCCGTGATCACGGTATCGACCTGTCGCCACTGATCCAGACCACCGCAGACCACCGCAAGATCTGTACGGAGCTGTGGGTCACTCTGCTGGTCGATGGCGCCAAAGCCCTCGCCAGCCTTGGCCGGTGGACCGAGGCGGCCGAGTCTATGGCCGCTCACCGCGGCGTCGGCCAGAGGCTTCTCGACGGCCAGCAGATCACGATTATGTCGCTGGTGGAACAGGGCCTCCACCAGCAAGCCGCCGACATGATCGCTTCCAGCGTTCCCGCAGAGCCCTGGGAGAACGCCGTTGCCGCCATCTTGCGCATCTACTGCCGGCCCCCGGCTTCGGCGACATCACAGGACGAACTGGATCACGTGGCGCGGGAAGCGCTCGCGCTGATCACCGAGCCGGAATCGATGACCGCGGCGTTCCGGGTCCGGCTCGGCCTGACCGCGCTCGACCTGACTGCCGACCAGCCCACAGCACACGACGCTGACCTGCGGTCCGCTGTCATCGGCGTGGCCGTCTCGGACGCCTACGCGGCCCGAGACGTCCTCGCGCACCACGGGATGCGCTCCCGCATGATCTCACATCAAGAACAGGTACTCGCCGACGTGCTCGCCGCCTCGGGGTTCGGTGCCGGAAGCCTCCCAACAGTTCACGGGGACGCCCTCACTACGGCGGTCGGTCAAGGCGAGGCCAGCCTGCGCGCCCTGCTCGGCACGACCGCCCTCCAGAGCGACCCTGCGTCACGCGGAGCGGGCAGGGCTGATCACTTGGATGTGATCTGGAGGTAGGGAGCCTGCACACGCGCATCCACCCGGTTGTTCGGAGCAGTCCGACGTCACGCGACCGCAGTCTGGTCCCTCCCTCGCTGTGGTGGGATGACGCCACTCTGTACGACGGCATCTGCATCGTCTACCTGGTGCTATACCTTCGCCGCTACAGCGAGAACTGCTCGTCCACGAACCTGATCCGTGCTGGATTGGCGACAAATCGCAATAGCTCTACTTGCGTGCCCTGGCGATCAGCGATCACCTGGTCGTAGGTGAGGATCAGGGCGCGGCGCACAAGCTTCAGGGCCTTGGCTTCCGCTTCGGTGGCCTGTCGGGCGGCGATGACCCGCCGCACGACCATGTGTGGTTCCATGCCTGCGTCGGCGAGGGCTCGGTAGATGCCGCGCGGCACTTGGCCGCGCTTGGCGATCGGGGTGTCTTTCACGAGCTGATGGGGGTAGATCGCCTCGTCGAGGCGGACCACGGTGTCGCCGATGGTGGCGCGTCGGTGCCGCTTGACCACCTCGTCGGCGGTGTCGAGGCCGAGGAGTTCAGCGATGTCGGGCCCCACTTTTTCGGTGGACACCTTGCCGGTGATCATCGCCCCTTCGGTGCCGGAGCGTTCACAGCATTGGGCACAGGCGGCCCGTGGCCGTGTGGCCCGTGGAGGACGAGGTCCACCACCGTGGGAGGTGGCTGGACGATCATCCCTTCGGCCGCGTGGCGGATGACGAGCTGCTCAGTCTTCAAGGTCGCGAGTGCATGGGAGATAGTGCTGCTGGAGGCGTCGTACTCGATGGCGAGAAGGCCGGAGTGTGGCAGCGGCCTGCCGGGCGGGTAGGTTCCGTTGAGGATCTTGGCTCTGAGGTCGTCGGACACCTCTTCATGGCGGACCATGAGCGCATGTTATCCGGAGAACGAGCGAATTGATCAGGCGTTCGCGATCACCGCTGAATGAGCTCCGGCGCGGGCAGATGGGAGGACGTCTGCCACAACTGTCCAGGTCTCTTGCGCGGCCACGACGCGGGCGCGTGCACGTACAGCTCTGCGCTTTCGGTCGTCGTCCGCCGCATCGCGTTCACCACATGCAGCAGTTCGTCCCGAGCCCATAGCGCATCACGACCAGGGCACGTTGTCGCGCACATCGCGACGCCGGCGCGGCTTCCGACCATGATCTGCACCTCTTCGGCGCGGTCAAGGCGCTTGGTGGGGTGTAGGCGCGGATCGGGTTCGCCCGGGACGACAATCTGCACGGACGTGATGTCGTCGATCCGCACGAGTGTCAGCCTGTCCTGGGATGCGAGCCATGCCGTCATACCGGCAAGCGTGAGGCAGCACCGCCGTTGTTCGCAAGCGACCTCTGGCGCCGGCTGGGGCGGTCGTGCCGCGCTCCGGGGGGCGCTGGGGCCGGAGACTTGGACGCCTTGGCTGGGGATGCGAGTGACGAGGCTCTCGTCGGCGAGCAGCTTGAGGGCGTTGCGGATGGTGGCCCGGTTCGCCTGATGCTCCTGCGAAAGCTCGCGTTCCGAGGGAAGCCAACTCCCCGGAGGATAATCGCCTCGCCTGATTCTGGCGGCGATCTGGTCCGCTATGCCTTGAGCTTTCGCGGGCGGGATCGGCATCCGTTCTCCATGTGCTCCTCGGACGGTTTCCGGGCTGTGGAGCCAACTTTAGAGGCATTCATGATCCGTCCAGCGTGACGGGCGCATGATCTTGGCTCGACGACAGGCCCGGGAGTTGCGGTACGTTCTTGGTATGCGTACCATGACCGTACCAATAGCTTAGCGGTTGACCGCTGTTGTGCCTGGTGTGCTTCGGCAGAAATCACGTCAGAGCCAACGGCGCCCGAGAGTGATCATCCCGGGGCCGCCGCATCGCCGCCCTTCTCCTTGCGACAGAAATCAGGTGACCGATGAGCACCATCCTGACCTCTTCCGACACGAACGCTGGCCGTGAGCGCGTCACGTCGGCCCCACCGCTAGAGCATCGGCTATGCGCCGAGGTCCGCAGCTTGGCCGAAAAGGTCAACGAAGGCGGCTTCTGTGCTAGCAGTCACGATGACCGCTGGGTGGCGCAGGGCTTGACGCGGCGCAGAGCTCGCCTCCTGTGTGAGCCGTGCACCGTGCGTGACGGCTGCCTTCGGATGACCGTCATCGAGGAGGCGCTGTCCATCTATGTCTACGGCGGGTCGGTCCACAGCCTGCACGGCGCGCGCGGCGGCCTTCTCGGCTCCGAGCGGGCCTGCCAGGTCAAGGCGCTGGTGGAAGAGCTCAAAGCGGACGAGGTCAGGCGGAAGGAAGAGTCCATCGGGAGGGTGGCGTGAGGGCTGCGCACCGTGCCCCAGATGGAGGCGCATGTCACCTGCTCGTGTACGGCTGGCATGGCGTGATTCGTGTCTACGGCAGCGTGGCCTGGGAAGCGGTGCGGCTCAACTCCTGCCCCTCGTTGGCCTCGCTCGGCGTATTCGAGTGCTTCGCCTGCGGTGCGTCCAAGGTGCCCGGCGACGCTCGCGCGGCCGTAGAGCATGCACGGCTGTGTTTTGATCATGCGCGTGATCTCAATAAGGGATCACATAACGCCAGCGGTACCGCAAGCGAACAGGGGATGTCTAATGGTGCTACTTAAGGCCGACCCCGAGAAGGAGAAGCGGGCTCTCGAAGCCGAGCAACTCCGGATCCAGCGCCGCCGCCTGGCCAGTGAGGCCCGGCGTGCTGATGCGCGGGCGGCCGAGGCTGACCGGCGCGAACGGGACGAGACCGCCCGCTCTGATCGCGACCGCCAGCGCGCCGAATCTCTGAAGCGGTGGAAGGCGCGTGCGCAGGCGGCTGGGCGCATGACTGTCATGTCGCTCACGAATCTGGGTGTCACTGGCGTAGCAGTGTCAGGTCAGGCGATGTCGTTCATGCAACGTGGTCTCCCACCGCTGTGGGCCGTCCTCGCGGCCGGGATCGTCGAGTCAGTTGCGGTGTATGTGTCCTGGCATGCGCACGTTGCGCTGCGCGAGGGTGACGCCGCCTGGACAACGCGGATGTGGTCGTACCTGATCGGTGCGGGTGCCGGCTATCTGTCGTACACCCACGTACCGGACTATCCGGAGTTGTTCGCTGCCTGCTCCCTGGCCAACCCATGGCTGTGGTCGATGCACTCGCGCCACCTGCACCGGAAGGATCTGCGGGAAAGGGGCTTGATTGATCCGAGAGCGCCCAAGTTCTCGCCGATGCGTTGGCTGCTGCACCTGCCAGAGACGTTCTCGGCGTTCCGGTGGGCGGTCGGTGAGGGCGAGCAGTCTCCGGCCGTCGCGGTTCAGGTAGTGCGTCAGGCCCGCCGCGTGGACATGACGTGGCGGTCAGTCGCCCAGGCGCAGGGCGCGGTGATCGCCTCTCAGCGGTCGCAGCTTCAGCTCACGCTGACGCGCATGGCGGCGCTCGCGGAGGAGATTCGTGGCCTTCGGCCGGATGCGGAGAAGGCCATGCACGACGCGGCCGTGTTTATCAACTCGGTGGGCGCAGGTCTGGTGCCGCGCTACCGGCCGCCGCTTGGTCCGGCCGTCGCGGCGGAGGAGCCGCCGACCGTACCAGCGGACCAGGAACCGACTCCGGAGAGCGCGCAAACCCCCCGCTACCGGACCAGCCTCCGGACCCGCTACCGGGAGATGGTCCGGACCAAGAACCGGACCAGGAAGCGGACCGCGCGGCGGCCTGCTGGTTCGGTTCCCGCACCGGACCGACCGGACCAGAAGCCCGCCGACACCCTTCCCGTTCCGGGGCCACGTGACCGGACCAAGCGGACCAACAAGAAGCCCGCACGCAGCAGCACGACCGGTTCGGCGGACAGGGTGAACGAGCTGCTGCCGCTGGGCCGGACGATCGCGGGCCGGCTCAAGAGGAACGGAGAGAAGCTGACCCGCCGCAAGCTCCAGGCCGCGCTGCGCGAAGCGGGTCAGAGCGCCTCGACGAAGGTCGCCACCGACCTGGTGGGACTTCTCTCCGGACCGGGCCAACCGGACCAGCAGACCGGCCACCGCGGAGGCGCGACCGGACCACGGGACCAGCCCAGCGACCGGACCAGGACATCGGACCGCAACGACGAACGTGCCACCGCGACAGGAGGCGCAGCATGACCGCCCTCGACGGGATCGTGGTCCGCCACATGCCGATCCCCACCTGGGACTACCTCGCCGACATCCCCACCGTCGTCATGGTCGAGGCGGCGTTCCGCGCCGACAGCCCGTACCTGGTCCGGCTCGCGGTTGAGCGCCAAGTGGGCGTGGACGCGCCGCTGGACGTGCTTGCCGAGGGCCTGACCGGGCGCGCGGAGTGCGCGGCGCTGGCCGCCTGGCCCTTGGACGAGGAGTTCGTGCGCTGGGACCTGCGCGCCGCCGATCCGGTCGCGCTCAGGGTGCCGCGAGCGCTGCTTGCGTGGCACCTGGAGTCGCTGCCGGAGATCGCTCGCGAGCCGGATTGGGACGCGTTTGCGCGGACCTGCACCGAGGAGGCGTCGTGACCGTTGGTGACCACACGCAGGTGTGGATGCCGCTGCAGAACGGCCGCAGGTCGTTCGAGCGGGGGTCTCAACGCGCGGGCGCGCCGCGCGCCGCGCGCGGCGCGCACGAGGGGCACCGTAACACGCTCACACTTCGTGATCAAGGAGGAGCAGTGGCCGCGTCCAACCGCCGCCGGTACGCCGAGAAGCGGATCGCCGCCGCCCGCCACCCGTGGACGGAGTTCCTCCGGGCGGCCGACTGGCTGACGTCGGAGCTCAAGCAGCTCGCCGAGCACGACCCGGGACGGGCCGCGAGCATCGCAACGGACCTGCGCACGCAGACCCGCGCGATGGCCGAGAAGCTCAACACCGAGGACGCCGAGAGGCGGACGACATGACGTTCTCCTTCGTCCCGCCAGAGGGCCTGCCGCCCGAGCAGCCCGAGAAGACCGCTGAGCAGCCTGCCCCCGCGGTCGACTCCGCCCCTGCGGTCGTGCCGGCGCGGCCCTCCTGGATCGAGGTCCTGGAGGAGCGGGCTCGGATGCGCGGCGTGCGCACGGCGCGGCTGCCCTCGGTCGCGACAGTGCGCGCCTACCACCGCGAGCGCGAGTTCGTGCCGTTCGAGGCCGGGCTGCTCGACGGGTTCGCGCGAGTGCACGGCGTCTTCGCCGTCTTCTGGTGCTTCGTGTGCACCTCGATCGCGTTTCTCGGCGCGGGCGACTCCCGCCGACGCTGGCGCCGCTTCCGCGAGGAGGGCCTCCCCGGCCTATGCCGCGCGCAGCTCCCGCCGCTCAAGTCCTTGTCCGGATTTCCTCGGGTGTGGGTCGCCGCCTGGTCCGCCGCCTGCTGGCCGGCCCTGAAGTTCTGGGGTCCGATCACGATCGGGTCCTACCTGCTGATGATCTCTCTCCCCCTCCTGCTGACTCTGCTCTGAAAGGCGAACCCTTCATGATCGCTCTTGTTCTCGGTGGCGGCTTCTCATTCGGCCTCGGCTGGGTCTTCGCGGGCATCCGCAAGAAGGACAAGCTGCCCGGCAAGCCCCTCGGCGTGATCGCCGTCCTCCTGCTGGTGTTGTTCTCGGCCAGCATGTTCCTGCTGCCGACCGGCCGCCTGTTCGTGAACGTCGGTGCGTTGCTCGTGGAGATGGCCACGCGCGGTTCGATCGCGACTCTCGTCGGCTCCGTGGTGCTGTTCCTGCTCGCCGCTGCGTTCGCGTTCCTCGCCGGGGCCGTTGTGAAGGACATCGCGAAGGACGCCAAGCCGGACATGCCGACCTTCGTGGCCTGCTCCGTTCTGTGGATCTTCGGCGGCATCGCGTTCGGCTCCGTCTGGGGACCGGTCGCGTCCGACGAGTTCACCGTCGAGGTCATGCGTCAGGCTGTGGAGAACTGGTCATGAGCGACGCTCTACTCGCGGTGTTCGCCGTGGTGGTGTCGTTCGCTCTGTTCATCGTGGGCGGCTGGTTCTTCTTCCGAAAGCCGGAGTCGGACCAGCCCGCCGAGCCTGCCGAGTACAAGGTCGAGCAGATTTGGGCTCGCGTTGCGATCGCCTGGGTCAAGCGTGCGCTCGGGCCATCCAAGCCCGAGCGCGACGCCGCGCCGAGCGACGCCGCTGAAGGGCAGGACAGCCAGCCCGACGACGAGTCGCGGCCGGTAGAACCCATCGTCGTCGAGCAGATCCGGCCGCACGCCCCGCCGCCTGCTCCACCTCCGGAGGCTGCTCGTCCCGCTGTCGCCCCACCCTCCCCGCCGAAGATCGAGGTCACCGTCGAGCGGTCACGCCCGGTCAGTTCGCCAGCGGTGGAGACAAAGAGGCTCGACGACCAGGTCCACGACCGCGCACCCGCTGTGGAACTCGAAGGGATCGACATGTCGCAGGCCCCCCTCGTGCCTGCCGGTAATGGCACGACCACCCCTCTGCCCACCGTCCCCCAACTCCAGGAGGCGCTGGCCACGGGCGGCTTTGACAGGTTCATGAACTGGCTGCGGGCCTTCTTCAGGGCGTCGGGCGTTCTCGAGACGGACGCACGCAACGTGCATGACGACGCGATGGACGTCGCCGCGCGTGCTCGCAACAAGTACGCCCTCGCGCTGCAGGCGTTCCAGGCCGTGCAGGCGGACGGCCTGGACAACCGGACGATCACTCGCATGTGGGAAGTCCTGGCCCAGGCCGAGCAGGAAGCGAACGCGGCTGCGATCGCTACTCGCCACACCGCCGACGTGGTGATCGCGTGCGGCGGAGCCCAGCCTGCCGTAGCGGCCGTCATTTCGGCGCTCGACAACGGCCATGGAGACATCGCCCGCTCCGTGAAGTCCGCGCCGGTCAAGGTGGTTCGCCGCATGACCTTTTACGAGAACTAGGAGCACCACGTGGCTCGCCGCACCACGCCCGACCTGCAGCCCGAACAGGAACAGGACGAGCAGACGGAGGCCCTGGCCCAGGCCGCCAGGGCGGTCGCGAGAAAGGCCGTCCACCGCTATCGTCACGCCGTCGCCCCACACGCCACCGTCGCCGGCGTGTGGGGGACGGGCGTGGTCCTGCACCTGGCCGATGTGCCCGCCTGGCAGGTCCTCGCTGGTGAGGCCGCCGTCTACGCTGCGGCAGCGACGGTGCGCACCCTGTTCCCGAAAACGCGCGGACCTCTCACCCCTCGCTGGTGGCAGGCCGGCACGACGGTGTGGCTGCCCGCAGC
The DNA here is from genome assembly GCF_004349015.1 of Nonomuraea diastatica. Classification (NCBI taxonomy): domain Bacteria; kingdom Bacillati; phylum Actinomycetota; class Actinomycetes; order Streptosporangiales; family Streptosporangiaceae; genus Nonomuraea; species Nonomuraea diastatica. Next base: position 21,723 of record NZ_SMKP01000133.1, on the reverse strand, counting down.
GGCGGAGCTCGGAGCCTTCGGGGCGATGCAGAGTCTGTACTTCGCGGCGGCCGGCCTGTGGACGGTGCCTTACGTGTGGCGCAACCGCGGGTACATCACCCGCCCTGAGCTCAAGCGCCGCGCCCTGGAGGCAGCGCAGCAAGCCAAGGCCCTGGAAGCTGCGGACCCGATCGTGAAGCGGTGGAACACGAAGACGGCTGGTAAGCGCGGCGCGCTGCCCGGCTCGGAGCTGACCGACAGGGAGGAGTTCGCGCATGGCGGCGCCGAAGGGGTCCGCTACCGCGTGACCTTGGATGGGCAGACGACCGAGGAGGCCATGGAGGCGCGCAAGCGGATCTGTTCCGACTTCGGTAAGGCGATCAACTTCGTGCACGTGGAGGAGCCGGATGGCGGCGAGCAGAACGCCGCCGTGGTGACTGCCCTGAAGCGGCTGGCGGTGGAGGACGCGCAGCTCTGGACGGAACCGCTGCTCGACCTGGAAACCGGGATCTTGCCAGTGGGCCCGTTCGAGGACGGAGCGGGCGATGCAGCACTGCAGGTGTGGGAGCCAGGGTCTGGGCCGCTTCCGTGCGGCATCTTCGGCGCGATGCGGACGGGCAAGAGCTCAATCTTGAAGATCGCGGTTGCCGAGTTCGCCCGTACGGAGGGGCGGATCGTGCTCGACTACCTCGACCCGCAGGATGGGCAGAGCTGTCCCGACCTGCTGGACTACGTGCCACACGCGCTCGGCATCGACGCGATTCGGCAGCGCCTTTACGACTACCAGGCGGAGATGGCCCACCGCCGCAAGCTGCTGTCGCAGGTCGAATGGACTGACGAGGACGGGGTCAAGCGCCGCGGTGTCCAGTCGTACGACCACCCGGGGGTGCATGGCCTGCCGATGCTGGTGATTGCCATCGACGAGTTCCACCTGGTCGCGCGACACGAGGACCTGGCCACGATCGTGCACGACATCCTCGCCGAAGGCAGCAAGTGCGGCATGACGGTGTGGACGCTCGACCAGAACGTGTACGTGGCTGGCATGGGCGGCGGCGATGTCCTCGCCCTGGTCACGTCGGGCAACATCGTGGTGCTGCGGAACTCTGACCGGCGTATCGCGTCGGCCACGTTCGGGCAGCGGATGGTGGCGTACCCGCACCTGATCAAGCTGTACTTCCCGGGCACGCGGAAGAAGACGAAGGGCTGCGGGTACCTGCTGGGCGCCACTGACCGGCCAGTGATGATGCGGGCTCGCCACATCCCGAAGATGAGCAAGGTCATGCGGGACGTGACGCCGATGAAACTCACCTGGGCGGACGGAACGACACCGACCGCGCCCGCGCCGGCCCCGCCCGTGCAGGAGCGGGTGGCATCTGACGAGCAGATCAGTTTTGACGCCCCCGTGGAGGTCGAGGCCCTCAGCCCGGACGACGTCGCCGCGGCGCAGCAATCGATGCTGTCGCTGCTGGCCGAAACCGATGAGGGCCTGACAGGACCGGAGCTGACGGTTCGGTCGGGGCTTCCGTTGCCGGTGGCGTTTCGGGTGGCGGCGTCACTGGTCGAGCAGGGCCAAGCGTGCATGGCCGGTGACCGGTACGTGATCGCGGACCGAAAGCGGGTGGCGTCGTGAGTGCGGTGGTGCGGTCACTGATCATGCTGGCGTGGTTCTGTTCCTGGCGGGCTGCGGCGAGTGCTGCGGGAGTGAGCCCTGAGCTGGCCCTGGTGATACCTGCTGCGGCCCTGCTGTCGTCGGCGCTGGTGCCCTTGCTGACGGTGGGGGCGCGTCTCCTGCCTGTGGCCTTGGCCGTCACGTCGTCGTGGCTCTTGGCGGCGTTGACGTGGGGTGAGGTGTGGGCGTCAGCGCTGGTGGGGTCGGCGCTGGTGCTGGTGGTGTGGCTGACCTGGCAGCACTAGCGGCCACCATTTGCGACAAATGAGACATGAGTGCCTTTATTGCGCACAGAAACATAGACGCTACTTGACTTCTCGTACTGGACAAAAGAACGCAAAGCGCTACAGTGTTCTTGTCTTTCCTGTAACGACATGCGTTACACGCGAGACAAGTTGAGCGGACGTGGTACCGCTGGCAGGTGCGGGGCGAAGGCCCCCGGTCCATCCGGCTCCCTGGCAACGGCCCCTGGCGCATCCACCGCGACTGGCTCCAGGAATGGATCGACGCCCAGGAGCAGGCGTGAAGACCTACGACGTCCAGATCTGGAACATCCAGATCCGCAAAGAGAAGCGCAAGCCGTATGTCGTCCGCTGGGTCGTAGGCGGCAGAACCCTCACTGAGTCGTATGCGGAGGTCGGGCAGGCCGACTCTCGCCGCTCCGAGCTCATGACGGCGGCCCGGAAAGGCGAGGCATTCGACACCGGGACGGGCCTGCCAGAGTCGATGCACCGGGTAGACCAGGACATCACCTGGTTCCAGCACGCGCTCGACTACGTTGCCGCGAAGTGGAAGAAGGCATCCTCCAATCAGAGGCGCTCCATCGTCGAAAGCATGATCGCCGTGACGCCGGCCCTGACCCGTAACCTGCGTGGCGCGCCCGACAACAAGACGCTCCGCAATGCACTGCGATGGGCCTTCATCCAATCCCGACCCGAGGAAGACCAGCCCGAAGAAGTGCAGGCGGCACTGCGGTGGCTCCACAGAGCCTCCCTGCCGCTGACCACCGTGACCGAGCGCAAGGGCACCGCCAAGGCCCTCGACGCCTGCGCCACCCAACTGGACGGCAGTGAAGCCGTGCCGGAGTACTACCGGCGGCGCCGCCGTGTCCTCTACAACTCCCTGCGCTACGCCGTACTTGAGGTGCGCCTCCGGGTGGACCCGCTTGACGACAACGCGCTCCGGAGCGAGTGGAAGCAACCCGATGTTGACGATGCGGTAGACCCGCGTGCAGTAAGTAACCCGCGGCAGGTCGCACAGGCGCTCACCATGTGCAGCTACGTTGGCCGTCGCCAGGGCGAGCGTTTCGTCGCGTTCTTCGGCTGCATGTACTACGCGATGATGCGCCCGGCCGAGGTGAGCCGGCTGCGGCGGCTCGACTGCCACCTGCCGGAGGAGGGGTGGGGCAAGCTCATCCTGGAGGCATCCACGCCCGAGGTCGGCGAGGACTACACCGACAACGGTGAACTGCATGACAACCGCTCGTTGAAGGGTCGATCGAAGAAGACCGTTCGGGTGGTGCCGATCCCCCCTGAGCTGGTGGCGCTATTACGTGGGCACATGGCCCGGTTCGGTGTGGCCGAGGACGGCCGGTTGTTTCGCTCCGAGAGCGGCCGACCGGTTCCGAAGTCCACCTATTCACGGTTATGGAAGAAGGTCCGTGCTCTCACGCTCACGCCCGAGCAGCTCGTCACGCCGTTGATGGGCAAGCCGTACGACTTGCGGCACGCCGGGGTCACCTGGCGGCTGTCCACGGGGGTGCCTGCGGCTCAGGTGGCCGAGTGGGCCGGGCACAGCGTGGAGGTCCTGCAACGGATCTACCACCGTTGCATGGCCGGATACGACGAGGTGTGGATCGAACGTATGGATCGCGCCCGAGAGGATAGCCAGTGGTTCCCGACTCGCGAATGACTCGCGAAATCTGCAGCAACATGCCGAACAGTGCAGCGAGATGTCACAGCCAGATGATCAAGGAAACTAGCAAAAAGCCAGGTCAGACGACATCTGACCTGGCTGTCGAGCGGTGCCCCCTGCAGGATTCGAACCTGCGCACCCGGCTCCGGAGGCCGGTGCTCTATCCCCTGAGCTAAGGGGGCTGACGAGTGATAAGGCTATCAGCATCCTGACACCACTCGGCACCGGATAACGCTCCTTGAACACATCCCGTGAAAACCCGGCGTGACCACCTCACTACAGGTTAACTTTGCGCCCGTGGGCGAGGTTCTTGGGAAAGTACTGGTCGTGGACGATGACGAGGTCATCCGTCAGCTCATCGCGGTCAACCTGAACCTGGAGGGGTTCGAGGTGACGACCGCCACCGATGGGCAGGATTGCCTTGATCGCGTGCTCGAGGTCATGCCGGACGTCATCACGCTCGACGTGATGATGCCCTGCCTGGACGGATGGACGACGGCGGAGAAGCTGCGCACCGACGAGGCCACCAGTCACATCAAGGTAGTGCTGATCACGGCGCGGGCGCAGGACGATGACCGGGCGCGTGGGCTGGGCATCGGGGTGGACGCCTACCTGACCAAGCCGTTCGATCCGGCGGAGTTGATCCAGGTCGTGCGGGATCTGGCGGCGGGCGTTCAGGGGTGAGCGGGCGTTCAGGATGAGCTGAACGAGCCGGCGTTCAGGGGTGAGCGGGCCGGTGCGGCGTGACGGAGTGGGGCGAGCGGAGCTCCGGCGAATGAGCGGGCCGCGGTGGATCCGCGCGTGAGCAGGCAGGGCAGGCGGGCGGCCCGCGCGTACGCGGTCGTGGAGGATTTTCCGTAGCCTGGCGGGCACAGCTTCTCGAAAGGTAGATGACGTGCGCAGCTCGATCTTCGGAAACCTCGACGCCCAGCCGCTGCCTCCTGGCTTCGCCCTCCAGAACGGCAAGATGCTCCGGGTGCAGTTGCCCGAAGTGCTGGCCAAGCAGGGCTCGATGGTCGCCTTCCAGGGGAGGATGGACTTCGACTACGAAGGTTCGGGCGGCCTTGGCAAGCTGTTCAAGAAGGCCATGACGGGTGAGGGCGCGTCGCTGATGCGGGTGCGCGGCGAAGGGCTGCTCTATCTCGCCGACAACGCCGACGACATCCATCTGTTCTTCCTGGAGAACGAAGGGCTCACGGTCAACGGGCGCAACCTTCTGGCCTTCCAGCCGCAGTTGTCGTGGGACATCCAGCGCGTGCAGGGCGCCGGTGTCGCGGCGGGCGGGCTGTTCAACACGACGATCAACGGCACCGGATGGGTGGCGGTGACGACGCACGGCACGCCGGTGTTGCTCGACGCCGCGCAGATGCCGACGTACGCCGACGGGCAGTCCGCCGTGTGCTGGAGCACCAGCCTGCAGGTGGGGGTGAACAGGACGGTGAAGGCGGGGGCGTTGATCGGGCGGGGGAGCGGCGAGGCCATGCAGCTGGCGTTCACCGGGCAGGGGTTCGTTCTCGTGCAGGCCAGTGAGGGCGCTCCCGTGGTGCAGGCTTCCTAGCCCACGGAGGTGGAGTGCGAGGCCGCTCGCCCTGGTGTGTGCGGGCGGTGTCTGTGTGCGGGCGGCGTCGCATATTCGCCTCGGACTACTTCCCCTGCAGTAGGGAAGAGATGCTTCTCCCGTCGGATGCTTCGTATACCCCTCCCGGGCATTGTGGAGGTGTACGGAGAAGTCTGTTCCGAAGGGTTGGATGAGCGCGATGCTGCTGATCGATGTATTCGTTCCCAGGGGAGCTCTGAGCGAGGACGAACGTCAGGTGCTGGGGCGTCGGCTCATCGACACGCTGATGGTCGAGGACGACAGCCATGCCCTGGAGATCATCGATGCGCAACGTCTGATCACGCAGGTGCTCGTGCACGAGCCGGCCACCTGGTTTCTCGGTCAGCGGCCGGCGGCGGATCCCGCGGCTCCGCCGCGTTATCTGGTGCGTGTCACGGTCCCGGCGTCGTGGCGCAAGGACGTGTGCGAGCACATGGTGACCACCATCACCGACATCCTGGCCGACACCGAGCGGGACGCCGGCCGCGATCCCGAACGCGTGCGACGCGAACCCCACGCGGTGATCCTCGTCGACGGCATCACCGAGGGTGGCATCGGGATCCATGGGAGGGTCATGGACAGCATGAATCTCACCGAGCTCGTCTCACGCCCGTACCGCGACGGCGCGTCCGACCGTGTGGCGCCGGCCCAGGCGGACGACAAGCTGATCGACCCGATCTGCGGCATGAGCGTGGATCTCGACACTCCCCTTACCCTCGTTCACCAGGGCACCTTGTACGGCTTCTGCCACGGCCTGTGCCGGCGGGCCTTCGCCGACGAGCACGGTTTGTCGCTCAGCAGGCAACCCCCGTCCACCGACACCGCCTGACCAGGAGCGCCGGGTGTGGATGTATCCGACCGCGGCGCCGAGCAGGCACACTCCCCACGCCAGAAAGACCGGGTACGTCCCGGCGAACGCCCAGCTGCCGTCGAGAACCTCAGCGCCACCCCCGGGTGCGCACGTGCGGGTGATGCCGAACGCCAGGCAGCTCGTCATCATCGCCCCGTACTGGCCGACGAGCAGCCCGACCGTCACGGCCGGGACGACGGCGAGGCTGGTCGGCACCCGCCGGCCGCCGGCCCACGGCACCCACCTGGGCACGATCTGCCCCCATCGGCTGATCAGCCCGAGCGTGAGCAGGCCTCCGGCCACCGGCCCTGCGACGAGCAGCCCCCAGTACACCGGCGAGCCGTGCAGTTCCGCGAGCCCGGCCGTGGAAGGTCCCGCCACGCCGAACGGCACACCGAGCCCCCACAGCAGGTGCGGTACGGAGAACCCGAGCACCGGCACACCGGCCGCCGCCCAGGTCGCCGCCCTGGCCCAGCGTCCGGGCCGTACGGCGCCGCGTTCGCGGGAGAGGGCGCGGGCGCGGGGGCGCGTGCCATAGCGCACGGTGGCCAGGGCGAGCAGCACGCCCAGGGCGGTGAGCAGAAGTTGCCGGACGAGCGCCGGATCGTCGAGTTTGCCGAACACCAGTCGCATGACGATGTTTTCCGGTGCCACCAGCGCCAGCGCGGTGGCTCCTGCGAAACCCGCGGTCAGCAGGGCCGGCCGGGCGTATGGTCTCATGGCCGACAAACTAGGGCGCGACGCGCGTGCGGGGCCTCCCCCTGCGGAGGGAGACAGCTGCGGACAGGCCTCCTGTACGGCAGCCCGAGATCTCCGTCAACGCCGCGCGCCTCGACCGCTCGGCGGGCCCGGCCACGGGCGACCACGTACGCCTCGCGGGGCTCCGCCTGGCCGCGATCACCGCGGAGCAGGACTAGGAGCAGGTGGGGGCGGGCGCGGAGTTGGCGCCGTTCCACGAGGCCAGGAAGCCGAACGTGGTCGCGGCGCCGGGCGCGAGCGTGCCGTTCCAGCCGACGTCGCGCACGACCACCGAGGAGCCGCCGGTGCTCAGCGTGCCGTTCCAGATCTGGTTGATCCGCTGCCCGTCGGCGAACGTCCACCGCACCTCCCACCCGTTCATGGGTGCTGTGCCGGTGTTCGTGACGGTGACCTCGCCCTGGAAGCCGCCCTGCCACTGGCCGGCGTTCTTGTACGCGGCCGTGCAGTCGCCCGGTGGCTGGGGCGTGGGCGTGTCGGAGGGGTCGGGGTCAGGGCCGGCGCCGGCCAGGGCGGCCACCAGAGCCGGATACCACGTGTCGGCCATCTTCTGGTCGCCTGCGGCGTTGGGGTGCACCCCGTCGTAGGTGTCCGTGGCCGTGCTGAACCCCGTCCACTGGTCGACGACCGTGATGGGCGACTGCTGGGTGGTGGTGGCGGCGGCCCAGGCGGGGATGGCGTTGTTGAAGGCCACGACCCGCTGGGCGCAGTCGGCGCAGCTGGACGGGTTCATGGGGATGATCTTGGCGACGAGGATCTTCATGGCGGGGTTGCTCGCCCGCATCTGGTTCACCAGCGTGGTGAACGCGCCCAGGATCGTCGCCGGAGCGATGTTGCTCCACACGTCGTTCGTGCCGAAGTGCATGAGCACGACGTCGGGCCGGGTCGCGGAGAGCCAGCCGGGCAACTGGTTCTGGGCGGCGACGTTGGTGGCCAGGAAGCCGCCGTGGCCCTCGTTGTCGCCGTCGTGGGCGACGCCGCAGCCCTGTGGCGGGAGGGTGCCGACGAAGTCGATGTCCGTGTGGCCGGCGTTCTGGAGTCTGTTCCAGAGCAGCGCCCGCCAGCAGCCGGGGGAGCCGGTGATCGAGTCGCCCAGGGGCATGATCCTGCGCGCGGCCGCGCCGGCGGGCACGGTCGTCGCGAATAACACCGCGGCGGCCGCGGCCAGCATCGCCGCCAGCACGGCGCTGATCCTGCGCATCGTCTGCTCTCCCGTCGTCGCCTGCGCCGATGGTAAGAAGCGCCGGTCCGCGGCGGGAAGCAGGTGCGCACGCCCGCCCGGGTGACCTGCGGCGACGGATGTAACTTTCAGGCTCGCACCACGGCGAGGGTCACGCGCGTACGACGGCGAGGGGGCAGGGGGAGTGGTGCAGCAGGGCCTGGCTGATCGAGCCGAGCAGCATGCCGGCGAGCTGCCCGTGCCCCCGCGAGCCGACCACGAGCAAGTCGGCGCCCTCGGCCGCCTCCTTCAGCACCTCGATGGGGTGGCCGTGCACGACCTCGGGCACCACGTCCACGTTCGGGTGCCGCTCCTGCCGCTCGGCCAGCAGGTCCTGCAGCTGCTGCAGGGTGTGCTGCTCGTTCTCGGGATCGGCGGGTACGAAGCCGCCGGGCCGCGGCCACGCCCACGCCTGCACGACCCGCAGCCGCACCTCGCGCAGCTCGGCCTCGGTGAAGGCGAAGTCGAGCGCCCGCAGGCCGTGAGGTGAGCCGTCGGTGCCGGCGACGATCTCGCCGCGCGGCGTCGCGGGCCGCTCGCCGACCACGACGACGTTCGTACGGGCGTGGGCGGCGACCCCGTGGGCGACGGATCCGACCAGCAGCCCGCGTACGCCGCCGATGCCGTGGCCGCCGACGACCAGCAGTTCGGCCTGTTCCGCGGCCTTGATCAGCGCCGTGCGGGGGTCGCCGGGCAGCAGGGTGGTCTCGACGACGATCGCGGGGCGTTCGCGGAGCGCCCGGTCGCGTGCGGCGACGAGCACAGAGTTCGCTTCGTCGCGCATCCACCGGGCGACATCGGCGTAGCGGTGAGACAGCGCCTCGCACACCCACCGCGGCACCGCGTGGGCCACGGTCAGCGGTGTACGGCGCAGTGCCGCCTCCGTGGCCGCCCAGCCGGCGGCCTCCAGTCCGGCCCGTGAGCCGTCGACTCCCACGATGATCATGGTGTCTGCCCCTCAGGAGAACGCGTAGCACTCCACCTCGGCGCGGCGGAACGAGATGCCGTGCTCCCTGGAGTCGCGGATGCACGCGCGCTCGGCCTGGCTGAGCTTGAGCGTGCCGCACACGGTCACGCCGGCGTACGTACGGCAGTCGAGCTTGGCGTCCCTTTCGCCGATGCGGTAGAGCTCCTTGACCGTCGAGCGGCAACGCGCCTTGCCCGTGTCGGCGTAGCGGCACTGGGCGCGCAGCGTCTGGTATTGCTCCTCGCTCACCTCGTGCTGGTCCGTCCCGTCGCCGTGGGCGGCGGGGGTGCCGAGCGTGGCCAGCAGCACGAGTCCTGCGACAGCGGCGATCTTTTTCATAGTCCCCCTGATGGGGTTGGTACCGCTGGAGACGGCCGTCAAACCTCGCGCTTGATCGCCAGAATGCTCAGCCACGTGCGCCCGGCGGTGTTCAGGCCGTGCTCGACGGTCTCGAATCCGGCCGCGCCGAGGAGGTGCAGGAGTGCGGCGGGGTCGCGGTGGACGAACCAGCGGTGCCGGCCGGCCGCGCTCGGAACTTCCTCCCACCCCTCCGAGTCGCCCGCCGAGGTGCTCAGCCCCAGCACGCCGCCCGTACGTAGGGCCGTCCACCAGGCGCGGAGCGTGGCCTCGGTCTCGGCGGCGGGCACGTGCAGGAGGGCCGCGACCGACCACAGGCCGGCGAGCGAGCCGGGGGCCACGGGCGGCCGGCGCAGGTCGCCCAGCACGGCGGGGACGCCGCGGGCGGCGGTCAGTCCGGCCATGGCGGCCGAGCGGTCCACGCCGACGACCCGCAGCCCGCGCCCGCCCAGCCAGGCCGCGTCTCTTCCCGGCCCGCAGCCCAGGTCGGCGACCGTTCCGCCGGCGGGCACGGTGTCGGCGAAGCGCTGCCGGAAGAGCTGGAGGCCGGCGTCGGGATGCTCGTTGCCGGCGGCGAAGGCGGGGGCGATGTGGTCGTAGGTGGCTGCGGTCTTTGACGTGGGATCTTCCATTTTGAGGATGATGTCATGTTTCGTCCTGGCAGAGGTGTGGGTACGATCACCGCCGTCCAACGCGGGAGCCCGGTGCAGACCGGGCTGAGAGGACGGCTGACAGCCGCCGACCGCCAGAACCTGCTCCGGGTAATGCCGGCGAAGGGAGTTTGCGCGATGACTGACGCGCGTGTCCCCACCTTCACCAAGATCTACGAAGGCGACCTCCGTGTCCCCAAGCGCCAGGTGCACCTCTCCGACGGTTCGTCGGTGACGCTCTACGACACCTCCGGCCCGTACACCGACCCGTACGTCGAGACCGACGTGCGGCGCGGGCTGGCGCGCCTGCGCGAGCCGTGGGTCGCCGAGCGCCGCGCGGCGGGCGCACCCGTGACCCAGGTGGCCTGCGCCAAGCAGGGGCTGGTCACCAAGGAGATGGAGTTCGTGGCCGTGCGGGAGGGCGTCACCCCCGAGCTCGTCCGCCAGGAGGTGGCCGCGGGCCGGGCCATCATCCCCGCCAACGTCAACCACCCCGAGACCGAGCCGATGATCATCGGCCGCAACTTCCTCGTGAAGATCAACGCCAATATCGGCAACTCCGCCGTGACCTCCTCCATCGAGGAGGAGGTCGAGAAGATGACCTGGGCCACCCGGTGGGGCGCCGACACGATCATGGACCTGTCCACCGGGCCCGACATCCACGAGACCCGCGAGTGGATCATCCGCAACTCGCCGGTGCCGGTCGGGACCGTGCCCATCTACCAGGCGCTGGAGAAGGTCAAGGGCCGCCCGGAGGCGCTGTCGTGGGAGGTCTACCGCGACACCCTCATCGAGCAGTGCGAGCAGGGTGTCGACTACGTGACCGTGCACGCGGGGGTGCGGCTGGCGTACGTGCCGCTCACCGCCCGCCGCAAGACCGGCATCGTCTCGCGCGGGGGCTCGATCATGGCCGCCTGGTGCCTGGCGCACCACCGCGAGAGCTTCCTGTACGAGAACTTCGACGAGATGTGCGAGCTCCTGGCGCGCTACGACGTGTCGTTCTCCCTCGGCGACGGGCTGCGTCCCGGCTCGATCGCGGACGCCAACGACGAGGCTCAGTTCGCCGAGCTGCGCACGCTCGGCGAGCTGACCACGATCGCGCGGCGGCACGACGTTCAGGTGATGATCGAGGGCCCGGGGCACGTGCCCATGCACAAGATCAAGGAGAACGTCGACCTGCAACGCGAGCTCTGCGACGACGCGCCGTTCTACACCCTCGGCCCGCTCGTCACGGACGTCGCCCCCGGATACGACCACATCACCTCGGGCATCGGCGCCGCCATGATCGGCTGGTACGGCACCGCCATGCTCTGCTACGTCACCCCCAAGGAGCACCTCGGCCTGCCGAACAAGGACGACGTCAAGACCGGCGTGATCACGTACAAGATCGCCGCCCACGCCGCGGACCTCGCCAAGGGCCACCCCGGGGCGCAGGCGTGGGACGACGCGCTGTCGGACGCGCGGTTCGAGTTCCGCTGGGAGGACCAGTTCGACCTGTCGCTCGACCCCGACACGGCACGCGCGTTCCACGACGAGACCCTGCCCGCCGCGCCGGCCAAGACCGCCCACTTCTGCTCGATGTGCGGCCCCAAGTTCTGCTCCATGCGCATCAGCCACGACGTGCGGCGCTACGCCGACGAGCACGGGCTGGACACGAAGGAGGCGATCGAGGCCGGCATGGCGGAGAAGGCGGCCGAGTTCACCAGGCGCGGCGGCAGGGTCTATCTGCCGATGGCGGATTAACCAGGCAACGTCTCGCCGCCGACCGGGGCCAGCACCTCCCCCGTGTAGTACGACGCCATCCTGCCGGAGGCGAAGAACACGTACGAGGGGGCGATCTCGTCCGGGTCGGCGGGCCGGCCCATCGGCACGTGCCCGCCGAACGACCCCACCTTCTCCTCCGGCAGGGTCGCCGGGATCAGCGGCGTCCAGACCGGGCCCGGCGCCACGGCGTTGACCCGGATGCCGCGATCGACCAGGTTCTGGGCCATGGAGTAGGTGAAGGCGTTGATGGCGCCCTTGGTGGCGGAATAGTCGATGAGCGTCTTGTTGCCGCGCAGGCCGTTGATCGAGGAGGTGTTGATGATCGCGCTCCCCTCGCGCAGGTGGGGGAGCGCGGCCTTCGTGACGCGGAAGTAGCTGTGGATGTTGACCGCGAACGTGTGCTCCCACTGCTCGTCGGTCAGCTCCTCCAGGCCGTCGACGGGCGCCTGGTAGGCCACGTTGTTCACCAGGACGTCCAGGCCGCCCAGCTCCGCCACGGCCTGCTCGACGACGGAGGCGCAGTGGTCACGGTCGCCCAGGTCGCCGGGCAGGAGCACGCAGCGCCGCCCCGCCGCCTCCACCAGCTTGCCGGTGTGCGCGGCGTCCTCGTGCTCGCTGAGGTACGCGATCGCGACGTCGGCGCCCTCCTTGGCGAAGGCCACGGCGACCGCCCGGCCGATGCCGGAGTCGCCGCCGGTGATCAGCGCCTTCCTGCCGTGCAGCAGGTCACGGCCCACGTAGTCGCGCATCTCGTCGCGCGGCTCAGGTGCCATCTCTTCCGTACGGCCCGGGTACGGCTGGTTCTGGGCAGGTGGTGTGTGCGACATGCCCAGCGGCTGCCCGTGGAAGGGCGTGGTTAACGCCTTACCGGACGAAACCCTCGGCCCGCAGCCAGTCGCGCGCCACCAGGGCGGGCACATTGCCGTCCACGTCCACCTTGGCGTTGAGGCCGCGCATGACGTCGTCGGTCAGTTTGGCGCTGATGGGTGCGAAGATCTTCGCGATCTCGGGGTGGGCGTCGGCCAGCTCGCGCCGCATGGTCACCGCGGCGTTGTAGCTGGGGAAGAACTTCTTGTCGTCCTCGAGCAGCACCAGGTCGAGTGCCTGGACCCGGCCGTCGGTCGTGGTCACCATGCCCACGGCGCACTGGCCGCTGGCGACGGAGTTGTAGAGCACGCCCACCGACACCCGGAGCACGTTCGCCCTCGGGACCTCCTTGCCGTAATTCATGCCGTACGCCTTGAGCATGCCGAGGAAGCCGTCGTCGCGGCCGAAGGTCTCGTGGTCGACGCAGAACGTGCGCTCGTTCACCGGGATCTTCATGATGTCCGAGATCGTCTTCACACCGAACTTCTGGGACGTGGCCCGGGTGACGCCCATGGCGTAGCTGTTGTTCAGCGGTGCGGGCGGCAGCCAGACGATGCCGTTCTCGCGCAGGTCCAGGTCGCGGACCGCGACGTACTGCGCCTGTGGGTCGGGCAACGATTTCGTCTGGCCGAGGTAGGTGATCCAGCCGGTGCCGGTGTACTCCCACATGAGGTCGGCGTCGCCGCGGGTCAGGGAGGCGCGGGCGTTCACGCTGCCCTGCACGTTCGTCTGGTCGGTCACGTCGGCGCCTGCGGCGGTGAGGGCGAGCACCGCGATCTTGCCGAGCACGAGCTGCTCGGTGAACTCCTTGGACGTCACCCGCACCGGCGTGCCCTCCAGCGAGGGGAGGGACTGGATGCCGGCCGGCTCGACCGGCGGCACGAACGACGACGCCGGCTGCAGCCCGCACCCGGCCGTCACCAGGACGGGCACCAGGACGAGCAGCAGGGCCAGGAACGCTCTCACGACAGGCCTTTCGGGGCGAGGACCCGCTGCGCGAGCCCGCCCACCCAGTCGATGATCAGTGCCAGCACCGCGATCAGCACGCACCCGGTGACCAGCACCAGGTTGCGCTGCGTGCTCACACCCGTGGTGATCAGGTCGCCGAGCCCGCCCGCGCCGATGAAGGCGGCGATGCTGGCCGTGCCGACGTTCAGCACGAGCGTGGTCCTGATGCCCGACAGGATGACCGGCGCGGCCATCGGCAACTCCACCTTGAACAGCACCCTGGCCGCCGACATGCCGATGCCCCGGCCGGCGTCGATCAGCCGCCAGTCCACCTGTTGCAGCCCGACCATGGTGTTGCGCAGCGTGGGCAGCAGGCTGTAGGCGAACAGGGCCGCGACCGCGGTCCAGAAGCCGATCTGGAAGACCACCGCCAGCAGAACGACCAGCCCCACCGCGGGAGTGGCCTGGCCCAGGTTGACCAAGGCCAGCACGAATGGTGTCGCCCGGCGCATCACGCCCCTGGTGAGCAGGATGCCCAGCGGCAGCGCCACCAGCAGCACCAGCACGGTCGAGTAGAACACCAGCTGGATGTGCTCCCACGTGCGGCCGAAGATGTAGGGCAGGTTGAGCGAGCCGCGCTCGATGCCGTCGAGCGGCGCTGACTGCGTATAGACGATCATGGCTGCGCCCACGGCCAGATAGCAAAGGAGCGGCAGCACGATGTGCCAGGAGCGGCCGAGCCGCGGCTCCGGGCGGACGGCTTCGTCGGCGGGCGCCGCGGAGACGGTCATCCGCCGGCTCCAGGCTCGTTGCGGTGCAGGCGGCGCTCGCGTTCCCTGGTCTTGATCGCCTGGATCGCGTTCTGCACGGTGCTCAGCGACAGCGCCCCCGCGTACGCCCGGCGCCTGCCGACCACGGGCACCACATCGGTGTCGGCGTTGAGCAGCGCTTCCAGCGCGTCCTGCAGTGTCATCCGGTGGCCGAGGGTGCCGGTGATCGGGTCGCCGGCCGAGCCGACGGGCCCCTCGATCCCCTGGAGGTGCTCGGCGCCGACCCAGCGCAGCGGCCGCCGCATCCCGTCGGTGATCAGCGCGTAGCCCCGGCCGTCGCGCTCGATCTCGGCGAGCACCTCGGCCGCGTCGGCGTCCTCCGACGTGTACGGCACCTGGTCCACCTCGATGTCGCCCACCTTGGTCAGGCGCAACAACCGCATCGAGGAGCCGGCGCCGAGGAACTGCTCGACGTAGTCGTCGGCCGGGTTCGTGAGGATCTCGGCGGGGGTGGCGTACTGCACGATGTGGCCGGGCGCCTTCATGATCGCGATATGATCGCCGATCTTCAGCGCCTCGTCGATGTCGTGCGTGACGAAGACGATCGTCTTGGCCAGGTCGTCCTGGAGGCCGAGGAGCTCGTCCTGCAGGCGTTCGCGGCTGATGGGGTCGAGCGCGCCGAACGGCTCGTCCATGAGCAGCACGGGCGGATCGGCGGCCAGCGCCCTGGCGACGCCGACGCGCTGCTGCTGACCGCCGGAGAGCCGGCGCGGGAAGGTGTCGCGGTAGACCTGCGGGTCCAGGCCCACCAGCGTGAGCAGCTCGTCGACTCGCTCGGCGATGCGGGCGCGGTCCCAGCCGAGCATCCTCGGCACCTGGGCGATGTTCGCGGCCACCGTCATGTGGGGGAACAGGCCGGCCTGCTGGATGACGTACCCGATGTTGCGCCTGAGCCGGTCGGGGTCGATGTCGTGGGAGCTGCGGCCGTCGATGACGATGTCGCCGGAGGTGGGCTCGATCAGGCGGTTGATCATGCGCATGGTGGTGGTCTTGCCGCACCCGGACGGCCCGACCAGCACCACGATCTCGCCCGCGGGGATGTTCAGGTCGAGCTCGCGTACGGCGGGCTCGCCGCCGCCGGGGAAGGCCTTGGTCACCTTGCGCAGCTCGATCGGCACCCCGGTGGTGCTCTGGTCAGCCACGGACGCCTCCTGTGGTCAAGCGCCTGCTCAGCGGGCCTTCGGGAGCGGTCAGCTTCCCGAGCAGCACGAAGCAGCCGTCGAAGAGCAGCGCGAGAATGGCCACTCCGATCGTGCCGGTCAGCGTGGAGTTGACCGCGTTAGCGCCGCCCAGCCGGGCCAGCCCGGAGAAGATCTGCTCACCCAGCCCCGGCCCTGAGACGTACGCGGCCACCGCGCCGATGCCCATGGCGAGCTGCGTGGACACCCGGATCCCCGTGAGGATCACCGGCCAGGCCAGCGGCAGCTCGATCCTGGTCAGCGACCGCCCCCGGCTCATCCCGATGCCGCGCGCCGCGTCGACCACGAGCTGGTCGACGCCCTGCAGGCCGACGACGGTGTTGCGGATGATGGGAAGCAGCGCGTACAACACGATCGCGGTCACGCTGGGCGCCACCCCGAGCCCGAGCGCCGGGATCAGCAGGCCCAGCATGGCCAGCGACGGCACGGTGAACAACACCCCGGACGAGGCGGTGGCCAGCGACGCCAGCTGAGGGCGGCGGTAGGTGGCCACGCCGATGAGCACGCCGAGGACGGCCGCCACGAGGACACATTGGGCGACCATGCTCGCGTGCTGCGCCGTCTCGAAGAGGATGAGGTCCCACCGGTCCCCGACGTACTCCCACAGGGTCATCGGCTACGTACTAACCGGGATTGTCAACACCAAACCTCACAACCGAAACTTTTGTCCCTTTAGTCACACCCGTCCCAGCGGAGAGAGCCACAACACCAGCGCGAGTGCTATGAGCACGTAGCCTGCGGCCGCCCCGAACCGCTGCTTCCGCCCAGCCCGGCACTCCAGCAGACCTAGCCGCCGCGCCGGGTCCTCGGACCGCGCGAGCAACGACCCGGTGGGCAGGCCGATCAGGAGCCCGCCGACCACGTAGACGATCGACAGCCCCACCGCGCCCCACGTGGGGCCGCCCGCGAAGATCACCAGCCCGGCCGCCACGAGCAGGCAGATGACGGCCCGCACGAGCACCTTCCCGATCGGACGGTCCCACACCCCTGCCGCCTCGGACGGGCCTGTCACGTGCCCTCCTTGCCACAAAGCGGGCGATCGTCCTGCACCCGGCCGCTCAGCGCCTCTTCCAGCGCGCCCACGGACGCGAAAAACGTCTCCTGCGACACCTTGTTCTCCCAGACCCCCCGCGCGCACCGGCGGAAGAGCTCACTGAACTGGGCATAGTAGGGCGACTTCGGCCGCGGCCGGGCCAGCTCGATCGATTTTCTGGTCTCAGCGGCCAGCGTCGCCAACTCGCTCAGGCTCGGGTTGGTGATGTCGGAGCCGTCCTGGCGCTGGCACACCGAACCGCCGCCGCCCGCGTACCGCTCGTAGACCTCGGTGAGGACCGGCACGTAACCGCCGCAGGCGAACAGCCTGGCCTGCACCTCCGGGCTGGAGAGCCGGTCGATCAGGCGTTTGGCGGGGGCCAGTTTGCCCGGCTTGATGTGCTGGGAGACGGCCAGCACCGAGCCGCCGAGCACGCCGCCGTGCGTGGCCGGCGCGTGCACCTCGAACATCAGCCCCTTGTCGGGGGCGCGCATCCGCGGGTCGGACGCCAGCTGGTGGAACGCGATCGGCCAGTTGCGCATGTAGGACACCGTCCGCCCGCCGATTTCGCCCTCCTTGAAGGCCACGACGCTGGCGTCCTCGTCCATCTGGAGGGACTCGCGCAGCAGGACCGCGCTCTCCTCCGGGCTGGAGAGCGTTCGCCTGGACGACTTCAGTGCCTGCCACGTGCTGTCGCGCTCGTGGTCGAGGGCGATGGCGGTCCTGTCGTCGCCGTCGAGCACCTTCCCGCCGCCGAGCTCGATCGTCTCCAGGAAGTTGATGGTGCCCATCTCGTTGTCGTCCAGCTGCAGCAGGTAGCCGCCGGACCGCCCGCCACGCCGCCGGTATTCCAGCGGCGCGTCGGCGGCGAACGGCACGCCGTACTGCTCGCCGTCGATCTGCCCGGCCCGCAGCGGACCGGACAGGAAACGGTCGTCCCGCCCCTCCAGGTCGATCGGTTGGATGTAGCCGTGGCGTGCGAACTCGGTCACCCACGCCACGTCGAGCACGAGGATGTCGTACGCGCAGCTGCCCGCCTGCGCCAGCGCCGCCATCTGGGCGCGAGCCACGTCGGTGCTGCCGGAGAGCTCCAGCAGTTTGGCCCGGGGGTCGCTGGGCGGCTTGAGCAGATCGTTCCATTCGTCGATCATCTTGCGCTGCACGCCGTCCGTGCTGACGTCGTCGCCGGTGGCCACGACCAGTTCGGCGTCGTTGCCGCCGCAGTGCTCCTGGGGCGTCGCGGGCACGGTGGGCGGGGAGAGGGTCGGCTGCGGCCGCGACGGCTGGGAGAGCCCGGCGGAGAGGCCGGACTGCCAGGTCAGGAGCAGCACCATCAGCAGGGCCCCGCAGCCGAACCCCACCACGTGCCTTCGGCGGACGCTTTTCCGCCAGCCGGCCCAGATCCGCATGACACGCTCACGCCGGCTGCCCCAGAACGACGTCGTCATCGCCACCCCCGCACCGTGATGATGGCCCGGGTGAGCGCCTTGTCCGCGCCCTCGCTCGCCGTCACGCAGCGATAGGGCTTCCGCGTGTCCTGCAGCGCGGTCACGGCACACTCGTCCTGTCCGAAGACGACCACGTACAGGCCCGAGACCGTCGAGGCGTCCTCCAGCGCCCGGGCGATCACCTTCGCGGCGTCGCCCCTGCCCTCGTTGTCGAACAGCCTGCCGTCGGTCAGCAGCACCACGGGCGTGGCCACCGCCTCGTCGCCCGTGCCCAGCCGGCCGAGCCCGGCGGAGGCGGGGGCGTCCCACTTGTCGAATGCGGTGTTCTCGATGCTCGCGGCCACCGTGCCGAGCTGCTCGCGATCGCCGTCGGCGACGATGCGGGTCACCACGGCCGGCCCGTTCCTGGTGAACGCGTGCAGGCCGAACACCTGGACCTCGTCGCGCGGCCCGAGCAACCTGCTGTTGGCACGCACCGCCTCCGCGGCCTGGACGCGCACCGGGCGATCCGCCGATCCCGAGGTGTCGATGAGCAGCCGCAGGTCGAGCCGCGGGCGCAACTCGTCCAGCACCAGCCTCTTCAGCTGCCCGAGCTCCTGCGGGCCGAGCCCGCTCTCGCCGGGCCCCGGCGCGCTCGGGAAGAGCGGGTGGGCCCGCAGCCACGCGCCGAAGTGGTCGACCAGCTTCTCCCGCCCGGCCGAACGCTGGTCCGGCCAGGTCACCTTGACGAACCGGTAGTCGAGCGTGCTCAGGTCGTGGTGACGCACCGCGACGAGAGGCGCGCTGTCACCGGTCCCTTCGCAACCTTCAACCCGGTTCGCGTTGAAGTCGTCCACGCTGTGGCCCGGCACCAGCAGCGCGATCTTCGGGTCGCCGGTGTCCGCTTTATCGGCGAGCCGGTCGAACTCGCACAACAACGAGGTGACGGTGTCCGCGCCGAGCCCGTTCTCCACCAGCTCCTGCTCGGCCCGCGGATAGCGGGACCTGGGCAGCCCGCGGTCGTGGAACACGTCATGGGTGCCGATCAGCGCGGCCACGGACGTCTCGGGGAACGGCCGCGCGACGGTCATGCCCATCTTCTTGGTCAGCGTGTCCCAGACCTCGCGGAACGCATAACCGTCCGGATTGTCCATGTAGGTGCTGAGTTCCTCGCGCCGCTGCGGGGTCATCGCCAGGACCAGCCGATCCCGCCCCACCGCGTTCTCCGGCCCGGGGGCGCCTAACGACTGGAGCCCGCCGGCCCTGAGCTCATCCGGCTCGGCCGCGGAGGTGGCGACCCAGGCGTCGGGCTGCAGGTCGTACAGGCGGGCGTACGGCTGGTCGCGGCGGTCCTCCCGCCACTCCCACCGGTTGTCGAAGGCGTCACGGAGGTGGATGGGAGGCGGCGCCACCCCCACGGTCATCCTGACCACGGGGCAGCCGTCCTCCGTCTGGTGCTGACGCACGTAGCTCTGGGCGCGCGCGGTCAACTCGGTGACGTTCTCGGGCGCGGTGACCAGCCGCAGCTCGGCCGGCGCCGGGCACTGGTCGTCCGCGGCGACCGCCTGGACCACGGTCCACACCCCGGTGGTCAGCGCTCCGCCGGCCAGCACACACAGCGCCGTCCTGACCTGCTTCGGATGCCGCTGGATGAGGTCACGCAGCATCGGGATGAGCGTCACGGCGCCGACCAGGACCCCCGCGCCCAGCGACACCCACAGCTGGATGTGAAAGGGCTGGCTCTTGAACAGGTCGAGCCACGGCGTGGAGATCCACGTCACGAACGCGCCGGCCAGGGCACCGATCAGCGCCGCCTGCACCGCTGAGGCGAACGGCGACCTTCCCGGCTCGGTCGCAGCCGGCTCGTTCTGCTCGATATCGCTCATGTAAGGGGGTGCCTTCATGTGACGGGAGTCACTTGGAGCCTAATCCGCTTCTCCGGCGCATGTGTGGCTGTTATTCAGACGTTCGATATCGGCCCAGGGCGAATTCAGCCCAGAATGCGAGCCTGCCGAATCCGAATTTCCGAACCGCCTCTTGCTCACCCAGGCCCTACCGTGGAGGGATGCTGACCATCGGCGTCGATCTCGCCGCGGAGGCGGCGCGGACCGCGGTGGCCTGGCTCGACTGGAGCGGTGGCCGCGCGCGGCTCGTCAACGTACGGACCGGCGCGGACGACGACGTGATCGTCGAGGCGGCGATGGGGGCGGGCAAGGCGGGGATCGACTGCCCGCTCGGCTGGCCGGACAGGTTCGTCGACTTCGTCACCGCCCACCGCGCCGGGCACGTCCAGGTGCCGGCCGGGCTCGCCGGCCGGGCCTGGCGGCGCGACCTGGCCTGGCGGGTCACCGACCAAGTGGTGCGCGCGCAGACCGGGCTGACGCCGCTCAGCGTCTCAGCCGACCGCATCGGCCACGCCACCATGCGCTGCGCCGTGCTGCTTGCGGAGCTGGCCTGGCGTGGTCAGCCCGTCGACCGGCGGGGCGGCGGGGCGGTCGTCGAGGTCTACCCGGCCGCCTGCCTCAAGCGGTGGGGTCTGTCCCACCGCGGCTACAAGCGCGCCGCCAACCTCGCCGGGCTGGGAGAGCTCGTCGATCGGCTGCGGGAGGCGGCGCCGTGGCTCGACCTGGGAGAGCATGAGCCGCTCTGCCGGGCCTCCGACGACGCCACCGACGCCGTCATCTCCGCGCTCGCGGCCCGAGCGTCGGCGCTCGGCCTCGCGACCGTTCCCGGCAGGGACCAGGCGAAGGCCGCGGCCACGGAAGGCTGGATCGCACTGCCGACCACACCCCTGAACAGCCTCGTCGCCTGAGGCCGTCAGCCGCAGACGCCCCGGATGCCGCACACCTTCTTCGCTAGGGAGAGCCGGCGGGAGAGGCTGTCGCTGATCTTCCACCACTCCTCGTTCGCGTCTTCAGGGGGAAGCGGCTTTCTCGCCCTGGCCTCCGTCAGCAGGATCCCCTTGGGGACGGACTTCGCCTCCGCGCTCGCCACACCCGTGCCCGTCAGGAGGAAGCCGGCCACGAGGGCCGCCGCCAACTCTTGTCTGATCATGTTTCTTGAGATGCGCGAAGCGCGGGCGGCGTTCGCGGAGCTGACGGGCGTGGCCGAATCCGCGGCCTAGCGGGCTTGCAGGGACGCTCTTCTGTGGTGCTCTTCCGCGCGTTTGGTCTGCGGATGGTCGGGGCCGCACGTGGCCAGGTAAAGCTCCAGCACCGCGTGGTATTCGCGGCACGCCTGGTCCCAGAGGCTGCGTTCCTCCAGGACGCGGGCGATCTCGTAGCGGGTCGCGATCGTCTGGGGATGCCTCGGTCCCAGCACGCGAACCTGGCGCCGCAGGACGTCGCGCAGCTCGTCCTCTGCTCGGCCGTGAGCACCGGCGACCCGCCACGTCCGCGCCAGCTCGTAGCGGATGTCCAGAGTGTAGAGATGATTTTCGCCCCACACCCGCTGGGCTGTTTCCCTGATCGTGTCGAGCTCCTGCTCGGCCTCGCTCTCCTGGCCGATGTCGCGGAGCATCCAGGCTCTGTTCGACCTGGTGAGCAGGATGTCGGGGTGGCCGGGGCCTAGTACTCCAGTGACACTTGGCGATCTTGAAGGATCGGGTCACATGGCGACGGCCACCGCGTGATCATTCGGAGTTTGTGAAGACAACCAAAGATCGTGCGGTGGCCGCGAGCCACAGCGTAGACCCTGA
>NZ_SMKP01000132.1:0-30083 GCF_004349015.1 Nonomuraea diastatica | reverse complement strand
GGCCCGCACCGCGTGCAAGTGAGGACAATCCACACTTGCACGCGGTGCGGGCCGTGGAGCAGGCGAAACCGCGTGCTTTCGCGGCGGTCCCCCTTCGCCGCATCTCGGTGCGGACTAGAGATCTCGGGCGGGCCGCGGCTGGGAAAGGAGCCGGAAAGCGGCCTGCGCTATCTCGGCTCGATCCGCTGTCCCGTCCAGGACGGTGGCACGGTCGTGACAGAGCTCGTCCAAGATCCCGCCGATGTGGTGCCGGTGAAGGCGTAGGCGCTCCGCGAATGGCTCATCCTGGTCATCTCGCCTGCGACCCAGCACGGACCCGCACCGTGCGCACCGGCCGGGGTCCGCCTCTGAGACGCTCGCCTGGGATATCCCGCCATCACACGTGACGCACACCGACCGCTTTCGCATGCGTGCCATGCACACCTGGTCCGGGGCGTCCAGATACAGAACGCGGTCCACCTGCCGGCCGCGGTCCTTCACCACCTCGAGCATGAGCCGCGCCTGCTCGGCGTTGGCAGGCAGGCCCTCGACGAGCATCCCTCCCGGCAACTGCGCGTCCAGTCGGCGGGTGAATGCCTCGATGACGACCTCGTCCGGGAGCCATTGCCCTTTCTCCTGTGACTCGGTGGCGGCGAGCCACAGATCCGTCTGCCGCCTCTTCTCCTCGACGAACTGACGGCGGACGGCGAAGTGCCCGAGGCCGGGGGTCGCGCCCAGGATGCTCGCGACGAGAGTGCTCTTGCCGGAGCCCGGAGGCCCGAGCAGGACCAGCAATGACGTCTTGGAGATCGTTCGCGCGCTCATCCTGCGCCTCCGGAAGCCGTGGCGCCGGCCGGCGGCGGGGTCTGCCGGAGCAGTGGAAGCACCTCTTGCGCGAAACGTTCTGGCTGCTCGGCACGGTCGGGTCCGAGCAGGCTGACGTTGAAGCCGTCGAATCCGAGGTCTCTCAGCTTCGCGAGCTGGTCCGCGACGGCCTCCGGCGGGCCAACGACCGCATTCGCCGGCACGTCGGCCAGCGGACCGACATGAGCCTCGAGACTCAGGACGCAGGTGATTGTGGACGGGTCGCGCCCCGCGCGGTCAGCCGCGCCGAAGAGGCGGGTCCTACACTCGGTCAGCCGCTGTACGGAGGTGTAACGCAGATACGGGATCCACCCGTCCGCCATGCTGCCGGCCACCTCGGCTCCGCGTACACCGAGCACGCCCAGCCAGATGGGTATCCGGCTCGTCGGCCTCGGGCTGATCTCCGCGTCGGCAACGTCATGGTGCCGGCCCGGGAAAGTGAACTTACCCTCGGACCACATTCCCTTGATGATCGCCGTCGTCTCGGCGAGGGCATCGATTTTCCCACGGGCGGACGGCGGGTTGATCCCCACCGAACGCATCTTGTTGTCCGCGCCGCCGCCGCCGATCCCGAGCACGAGCCGGCCGTTGGCGAGACGGTTGATGGTCTCGGCCATCTTCGCCACGAGCGCCGGGTTACGGAATGGCGCGCCGAGGACGCGGGTGACGAGCCCGATTTGCCGCGTCGAGGCGCCGATCGCGGCCAGTGTCACCAATGGCTCATTGGTGGGACTGCCCCCAAAAGGATGGTCGGCGACCGAAACGAAATCGAATCCCAGTCTTTCCGCCTCGACTGCCTCGTCTGCGGGGTGCACGTCGCCGATAGGGTGCATGGACACGCTCAGACCGACTACAGGTCCTTTCACATCTCCTCCGTTGGACCGGGTGACTTCATCGCCTGTTCCGCGCCGCACATGCTAAGCATCCACGTCCGCGAAAGGCCACACGACGTCGTTTCCGGATTCGGCGAGTCGGCACCCGCGTGGACGGATGGACAGCCGGTCCGCGCACGTCACACGTCACGAATCCCTGAGCGGCACTCAAGCCCGATTTTCACATTCGATTACGGGTATGCACCTGAACCACCTGAGCGGCCTGCCACCCTGTGGGTAGACTGTACGGCGTGTCTGCAGTCCCGGTTCGCACACGTTTCGCTCCTTCCCCTACAGGGATGTTCCACGTCGGCGGCGCGCGGTCGGCACTCTATAACTGGGCGGTAGCACGACAAGCAGGAGGAAAGTTCGTGCTGCGGGTGGAAGACACCGATACGGCGCGAAATCGTTCGGAGTGGACGGAAGGCATTATCCAGGGTCTGGCGGCGATCGGTATCAATGCCTCAGATCCAGCCTTCGAGGGGCCCTACCTGCAGTCGGAGAGTGCCGGTCGGCACCGGCAGGCGGCGCTCGACCTGTATGCGGCCGGCCGGGCATATTTCTGCGACTGCACGCGTGAGCAGCTCACGGGGCGGACCGAGTCCGAGCATCTGGGATATGACGGATTCTGCCGCGAGCGCGAGCTGGAGCCGGCCCAGGGACGGGCACTGCGGTTCCGGACGCCGGACGACGGCGAGACCCTGATCGTGGACCTGATCCGCGGCAAGCCGGTTTTCCCCAACAACACGATCGAGGACTTCGTCATAGCCAGGGGTGATGGGTCGCCGGTGTTCCTGCTGGCCAACGTCGTCGATGACCTGGACCAGGGCATCACGCATGTGATCCGCGGCGAGGAGCACCTGTCCAACACGCCGAAACAGCAGTTTTTGTGGGAGGCGCTGGGCTCGGCCCCGCCGACGTGGGCTCATCTGCCGGTGCTGGTCAATGACAAGCGGCAGAAGCTGTCCAAGCGGCGGGACAAACTGGCGCTGGAGGATTATCTGGCCGAAGGGTTCCTGCCAGACGCCCTGGTCAATTACCTGATGTTGCTGGGCTGGGGGCCGGGCGACGACCGGGAGATCATGCCGTATGCGGAGATGGAGCGACGGTTCAGAATCGAGGACGTCAACACCTCGCCGGCGTTCTTCGACGTGAAGAAGCTGACCGCGTTCAACGGTGAATACATCCGGGCGTTGTCCGCGGAGGCGTTCGTCGCCGCCTGCGCGCCATGGCTGACCGAGCCCCATGCGCCGTGGCGGCCGGACGCCTTCGACTCGGGCGTGTTCGCGGCGGTGGCGCCGCTGGCGCAAACCCGGCTGGCGTTGCTGTCGGAGATCACGAGCTATGTGGATTTCCTGTTTCTCGATGAGCCCATATTCGACGAGGCATCGTGGAGCAAGGCCATGAAGCCGGGCGCCGCGCGGTTGCTGCGTGATGCACGTACGGCGTACGCCGCTGCGGCATGGCGGGCGGACACGCTGAAGCACGTGCTGACCGAGGTGGGCGAGAGCCACGGGTTGAAGCTGGGCAAGGCGCAGGCTCCGGTCCGGGTGGCGGTGTCGGGGCGGACAGTCGGCCTGCCACTTTTCGAATCACTCGAGCTCCTTGGCCGCGAGCGGACGTTGCGACGCCTGGACAGCGCGCTCGCGCGCCTGATCGGCTCGTGACGCCGCGCAGGTGACCACCCCGCCGGCGGTCAGCCCGTGAGGTCCCGCACGACATGAGACATGTCCTTCGCGGTGACACGCGGCCTGGCAGCGGCCTCCACGGCAAGGGCCTCCAGTGCGCGGAGGAGGACAACGATCTCCGCCGGCGGCAAGAGTGACGTGTCGGCCCGGAGCAGGCACCCGATGGCCGGCGGGCGGGCGAATGTCACGAGGTAGACCCGCCGCCCCATACGATCCTGAGACAGATCGCGGTTCCACCGCAGGATGGTGTCGCCCGGCGAACCGGTGTGTGAACCTACGGCCGCCGCTCTGCAGGGCACCTCGCCCGAGAGGTTCAGGTTGATCGAGAAGGGTAGGCCCACGCAGTGACGGGCTTCGCCGGCGGGGCCGTACACGAGCTGAGCCACCGAACGCGGGTCGTATTGCCCGTGCCGGTATGCCAGCAGCGCGGACTTCACCGTGGCGCTAAGGAGCTCGGGGAAACTCAGGCCACGCACGTCGACGCTGAGCGGGGCGTCCTGAACGAAGGTTCCGGCGGCTGCCCTGCGCCGGGGACCGACGCGGTTGCTGCAGTAGATCATTGACATGCACTTCTCGGTCGTCGACCGCAGGCCCAGCAGCGCCGCCCAGATCGTCAGCATGAGTGTCGGCGCACCCACCCGGTACAGCTCACTCAGCCCGCAGATGGCTCCGGCAAGGGCGCGTGACTCCATGTACATCTCGCGATAGGTGGCCGGTTCGCCACCGGCGGAAGCCGGAGGGAGGTTGTCGGCACAGAGGCGGGCCACCTGCTGTTTCCAGTAGTCGAGCGACGACACGGCGACTTGCCGTCCACGGTCACTCGCCTCGTATGTCGCCTGATCCAGGGGCTGAAGACCACTCTGCACCCCCGTAGAGGGTTCGCCGCGCAGCAGGTGTACGAGATGATCGCGGAGTTGCGCGACCGCCCAACCGTCAACCGCCAGATGGAACAGGACGACCACGACATACCGCGGCTCGCCGTCCTGAGTGACGATCGCGACGCGTATCGGCCACTCGTCCAGCCGGAACGCCGTACGCATCAGTTCCTCTTCGACCTGGTCCCGCCAGTGATCTGCAGGATGGGGTGATGCCTCGCAGAGGCTCACCCTCAACGATCCGGTCGCGGCGACGACCTGTCGAGGCTGGCCGTCCATCGTCTCCACAAACGTCGTCCGCAAGGATTCGTGCTGCTCGACGAGCACGCGTATCGCCGTCACGGTGGTGGACCGGGGTGTGCCGTGCGGCACCTCCACCGCGAACGGCACATTGAGGTGGGCGTGATGACCATCGAACCAGACGGCCTCTCGCCACATCCATTGCTGACCCCAGGTCATAACGGATGAACCTGATCGCGCCCCGCGAAATCCAAGGAGGCAGGACGTTGCGCCATCGATCACAGGACCTCCGCTCCATGCGTACAGATGTGCGGTTTGCAGCCACAAGCGCTGGCGAATCGCCGTCCTTCTCGCCCGGCGGTGCCGTGCCTCCAGCGGAGGGAATGCCGGGCGAACGGGGATAGCCGGGCGACGAGCGGGTCCGGCTCCTGACCGCCGCGAAGCAGTGACCGCGCCTCGGCGAGGGTGGGTGCTTTCCGGCGGCCATTTTCTTCAGGTTGGCATGCACGCGGATACCGCACAAGGCGTGCGACGGAACGCGTATGGACGATCAGGCGATTCGTCCGTCACGCTGAACCCATAACTCGAGCCATCCGTAAAGAATCAAGCCTGTCTTTCTCGGTCGGCAGGCCGCGTCGTGCCGGTTCTGTATCGACCGGGGCTTTCACATCCCAGCGCCTCTAGTACGATGATTTTTTGCCGGGCCGGATCCGGGTCGCCCCATGATTGCCCGAAACGTATTTCGCTTAGCGAGGGAGAGTCGTTTCATGGTGAACGAAGGCCGGAACATCGCCGACGACGTGCTCACGATCATCAAGGCCACCCTGCTGATCGAAGCCGTGGATATGAAAGACAACCTCTTCGATGTCGGGGCGGATTCCTTGACGTTGCTGGAAATATGCACTCAGATCGAAGAGGGATTCGAGATCGAAGTGCCGCTGGAGTCGGTATGGGAGGCGCCTAGCGCCTCAGACATCATCCGCATAGTCGAGGACTGCGTTCAGAAGGCCCGGGAACTTGCCGCCGGTGGCCGGTAGGCCGGAATACGTGCCTCGTGACAGCCGGCCGGAGACGATCTGAAAGAGGTCAGGGTGTCGTCATCCTTCACATATCCGGCCATCCCCTCACAGTCGGCGTTCAGGGCCATCGACCGCACCGATCCGGGTCTGACGACCATGGTGTACGAGCGGCCGGTAGCTCCCCATGTGAGAACCGCGTTGCTGCGCCAGGCCGTTGACGAGGTGTATCAGAGGCATGAGGTCCTGCGGACGACGCTCGTCGACGCGGATCCGGGATCCCCCTCCTCGCCGCTGGAGACCCTATGGCTCGGCTTCCGGAATGTCGTGGCCGAACGGCCGGTGGGAGCGCTGGACGTGATCGTTCCCTCGCACACCTTGCAGGCCGACCACGGGGAGCCGGGATGGCTTCCTGGATTACGGGCGGATCCCGGTCGTCTCCCGGTCTTTCGATTCCAGCTCATCGACGGACCTGCGCGGCGGAAACTCAGAATCCTCACCGATCACGCTCTCTGCGATCGATGGTCGCTCTTTGTGCTGCAACGCGACATCGAGCGTTCATACCGGCGGATACTGGCCGGGGCGCCGGCCGGCGCGGGGGAGACCTATCCGTTCAGCGCGTTCGCGGGTGAGCTCTATGCGAGGTGGACCTCCGGCGCGTTGGAGGCCAGGACCAAGGCCCTCGGGGAGAAGGTGCTGGCGCTCGATATGAGTCACATATCAGAGATCAGCGAGTCTCTGTCTGAGCCGGCTTCGGTCGAATCCTTCGTCGTTGCGCTGAGTTCAGCATCGACGCGTCGCTTCGAGGCCCTTTACTCGCAGGCCGGGAGCAGCCGGTTGGGGGTGGCCATCGCGTTGTTTGCGAACGCCGTGGCGGCAGAGTTCGGCTGGCGCCGTCTCGCGCTGCTCACGCCGCACGCGAACCGCCCCATCAAGGCACGTGGGTCCGTCGGTCTGTTCGCCGACGCGCAGTACATATTCGCGTCGGTCGAAGCGGGCTTTGAGGCGGTGGTCCGTGAGGTCTCCGCGAGCCTCAAGGAGCCTCTCACCAGCACGCCACCGCCCGCCGCGCTCATCCAGGCTTTGCCTGGAGCACGCGAGGTGCTGCAGAGTGTGCCCCGCCTGGCGGCTGACGTCCTGATCAGGCCCCGGCGCGGCGGGCCGGACCTCCGCGCGGGGCAGGTCCAGCTCTTCGAGGACGCGGGCGAGGAGGAAGCCGACCGTCCAGACGAGGACGCCATCGTCACTTTCACGCCGCCGTCGTGGCCCGGCCAGCCCGATCTCAGGCTCACCTGCAACTTCTCGAACCGTCACGAGTTGTCGGTCAACTACCGCGTGGATCGTATACCGGCTTCGTCCGCGAGAGCGATCGCGCAGCGGCTGCTGCGGGAGATCCAGAGTGCCGGGACGAGCGGACGCGGCGTTCACGTGGCCAAGTAGCGCAACCGCGCGAGGAGGCGCACGCCCCGGCAGCAGCCTGGCGACAGGCCTTTCCGGCTAGCGGCACGCAAGGGCCTGCAGCGCGGCTCTCGCAGAGGCCGCGACAGCCGCGGGGGTGGCTGTCGCGTCGAGAACCGTGATTTCCTCCGGCTGGAACGCGGCGAAGATGCCCGAGATGTTGCGACGATGTGTGCGCAGTCGCTGTGAAAAGCCCGGCTCGTTGTCGTCCGGACGGCGCTCGAGCAACCCGCGGCAGGTGACGCAGCGATCCGGGGCCCCAGGAGCGGCGCTGGCCGGCGCCCTGCCGTCGTCGCAGGTCACGCAGACCATCCGATGACGCATCCGCATGGTGCAGACGCTGTCGGAAGCATCAAGGTAGAGAACCAGTTTCGTCCGGACGCCATGGGCCTCGATCAGGTCCCGGACCATCACCGCCTGAGCGCCATTGGCGGGAAGGCCCTGCAGCACCATTCTTGCCGACGGATATGCCCGGAGCTGCCGGGTGAACAACTCGATGATAAGGGCGTCGGGGATCCAGCCGCCCTTCTCCGTCGACTTTTTGATCGATTCCCAGAGTTGCGTTCCATTGCTTCTTTCTCGGGCGAGCTGATGGCGAACGACAAATCTCCGGAAAGCGGCATGGGCGGCAAGAATTTCCCGGACAAGAGTGCTCTTGCCGGATGCCGGTGGACCTAGCACAATAACGAACGGCAGGTCTGCTTCCCCGACTCCCGTCGATACCTGTGCCACGTCGGCATATTAGCACGCGACAATTGGAGACGACCATGCGCAAGCACTCGATGCATGCCGCGAGAGCAGCCGTCAGGAGCGCCGGTGTCTATGGTGATTCGATTGCAGACGGAGCCTTGTCCCGCCTCAGCGCATTGCCGATCTCAATCCTTTCCGACGCGCTCATCGATGAGAAAGTCTCCT
Source organism: Nonomuraea diastatica (assembly GCF_004349015.1). Lineage (NCBI taxonomy): Bacteria > Bacillati > Actinomycetota > Actinomycetes > Streptosporangiales > Streptosporangiaceae > Nonomuraea > Nonomuraea diastatica. The sequence continues at coordinate 22,176 of NZ_SMKP01000132.1, read as the reverse complement.
CTCTGGTGCTTGAACGACTGAACGGAGGCCGAGCGGGGCTCGTCAGCGGCCTCTACGGCCAGGCGCGATTCGCCGAGGCCCGCGCGCGGATCGAGGCGGTCAAACGCCATAAGGACGAGGTCCTGCAGATGATCGACCAGCAAGCCGGAGAACTGGGGATCAGTGTCTGGGCGATCAAAGGATTGGCGGCCGAAAGCGCGTACCCCGAGCGCATGGTGCGGGATCTCGGAGATCTGGATCTGATGGTCGCGACCGTGGACGACGCCATCCGGCTCACCGCACGCCTGCGGACCGCCGGCTACGACTTCGACAACCTGGAGTGGCCGTGGGTGAAGAAATCTTTGGAGTCCGGCGTGATCTATGGGCAGTTCAATCTCAATGACGGCGCCCTCGAAAACCGTCCCACCATTGATCTGCATTTCGGTGGTTATTCGGTCAGACACTGCGGTCTTCATCCGCTGGACACCGGAGAACAGGAACCCGGGCTCAGCTACTACGACATCCAGCAGAACCTGCCGCTCATCGTTGCGAACGCGGCCGGTGACCACGACATCACGACCAAGGATCTCAATGACCTCGCCCTGGCACTTCAGAATCCCTCGGTGGACTGGGATCGACTGCTCCGCCAGCTCGAGGCGATCAAGCTCCTTGAGTTCTTCAAGCATATGGCCGAGCAGTTGGACGCGACCCCGCTACGGCGGCTCTACCGAGACAGTGCTCTGCCGCCGCGACTGAAGAAGGTGCGGGCGGAGACTCCGGCGCCGCGGGTTTCCTTGATGCGGCATCGGCGGTGGGCGGCGACGGTCAGGCACGCTTATGCCCTCGGCGCGCGCCACTCCTACGCTCGTGCCATGGTGACCACGCTCTCGGCAGCCCGATATTACTGGGGCCATCGCATGGTCAAGGTCAGATCACGGGCGGTCCGCCCGGGGCCGCGGCTGCCGAGGCTGGTCAACTGGACCTGTGTCCGCCTGATTCCCGCGGCAATGGTGAAGCAACTACGCAACGGGGACGACGGCGCGGTGGCGGGCCCCTCTTTCCTTCCCGTGCGCGGGATCCAGCGGTCGCTGTCAGCGGAGCTCACGGCGATCCGTTCACCGGTCGGTGACATCATACGTACCTGCTTGGGCGACTTTGTGCCTGCCGTCTACCACGTCGATGATCCCTGGCAGCGCTTGTCCGAGGGCACGAAATGAGCGCGATGGACCATCCCGTCGATCTCACCGGGCCACAGGCGACGTGGCCGGCCGCGGGGCTGCGACTGTGGCGGGAGGCCACCGACCATGTTCTCGGTCTCCCCGACTCGTGGCATCCGCCGCCACTTCAGGGAGATCGCGGCCTTCGTGAGGTGCTGGGCGTCATCTTGGACGAGAACCCGGACGACGTGCTGGTAACAAGCGGCGTGCGCGCCGGTGCGTCGGTCATGGCGCGGACCGCCAGGAGTTTCTCGCACGAGCAGCCCTCATTCACCGGCACGGTCGCGGTGCTCCGTTCTTGCCGTCGCGAAGTGAATCTCCAATCTTGGGCTGAGCTCCTGGACCTGCGCCGGCATGGCGGCCGGACGGGCTCCGCCGGCGTCATCTGGCTTACCGATCCATGGCGGAATCCGGACGGCGCCACCCTGACCTTGGACGACTGGAGCCGCGTCGCAGCGGTCGCCCAGACTCACCAGGTCGTGGTCAACGAGGTATACCGTTGGTTCGGGAAGGCGGCGAGCCGGCCCGCCCACGTCTGGATGACGGGTTCGTTGTCCAAGCTGGCCGGCAGCGGGGCGGGATTGGGATGGATCCGTGGCACGGGCATGGACGGCCTGGCACGGCGGCAGCACGCCAGGCCCAGCCTGTTCTGGCAAAGGTGCTGGGCCTACTTTCTGGCCCATGGCGGGCTGGAATTGCTCATAGACCACACTGTCCTTCCCACAGCTGAGGCTTCCCGCGCCTTTCTTGATGAGCTGGTCCGGGTTGCCGGCACGGAATATTGTCCCGATGCGGTCGCTGGATCCCCGTTCCTCCTCCTGCCTGTCCCGCATGCGACCACGAACGAGTTCGTCAGCCGGCTCGCCACAGAGGGCTACCGGGTGGGCCCGGGCGATGACTTTCTCGCACGGTCGCCCAGTGTCCGCGTGTGTTTCGTCGGCGTTTCCGACGCCGATGCACGCCGGGCGGCTCGAACCATCGGCACGCGCCTGCTCGCTGACGCCTCGTTCAAGGCGGAGTCTCATCGGGCTGAAGGACGTACAGGCGGCGGGGCCCGACACTGATCAAGTCTCCGCTGGAGACGCGGTAACCCTCCTCGAACACCTTGTCACCGTTGACCCGGACAGCTCCGGAGAGGAGCAGCCGACGCGCCTGCTGCCTGGAGGGCACCGAGCCTGTGGCGTGGAGGACATCCAGTATTCCGCCAGAATCCGCGATCAGCGGTACGGCCACGGACGGGTCAGGATCGCGCCGTCCACGATGCCCGGACAGGAAACTCTCCTTGGCCTTGGCCGCTGCCGCCTCCCCGTGATAGGTGCGTACGATGTCGAAGGCGAGGTCCTGTTTCAGGGCCATGGGATGCAGCTCACCCGAGCCCCAGCGCTGGAGACGCTCGCGCGCTTCGTCCGGCGACCACGACGAGACAAGAGTGATCCACTGCCGCATCGTCTCGTCGTCGATGCTCATCACTTTGGCGAACTGTTCGTTCGGCTCTTCGGCCAAGGCGATGTGGGTGCCTTCGCGCTTCGACATCCGCCGGTGGCCCCTCGTCCCCCAGAGGGTCGGGTAGGTGATGCCGATGCAGGGCCGTTGCCCGTGGATGCGCTGCAGCCGACGGCCTGCGAGGATGTTGAAGATCGGCCCGACGGTGCCCAACTGGACGTCCGCCCGCAGATGAAGTGCGTCGTAGCCCTGCATGAGCGGGTAGAGAAGCTCATGCAGACCGACCGGCTTGCTGGACTTGATCCGGTCTTTGACGGCCGCCGGGCTGGTCACCTGCTGGACGGTGAACGCCGATGCGACGGCCAGGATGTCGGAGAGCGGCAAGTCGCTCAGCCAGTCGCCGTTGTACATGATCGTCGTGCGATCCGGGTCGAGAACGAGCGACATTTGCTTGACGAAAGTCGAGGCGGCGCTCACGACCTCGTCGAGAGGAATCCGAGGCCGCTCGTACAGCCGGTCGGAAGGATCTCCGATCTGGGCGGTTACGGTGCCCACCAGGAATATGACGTCATGTCCAAGCTCCTGGAAGAGGCGGAGCTTTCGCATCGTGATGGTGTGTCCGAGGTGGAGATTCGGCCGACTCGCATCGTAGCCGGCGAAAACGCGCAGCGGCACCTTCGTGCGGTGGTACTCGGCCAACCGTTCGACGAGTTCGCGCCGCATCGTCCGTGCGAAGGATTTCTCGGTGAACTCCGCACCTTGCAGAATGTTGTCCGCTTCGTCTGTCGCCCGTTGCAGATTCACCGCATGAACTCCACGTTCTCATTCGATTTCGCGGCCATTGACAACGCCTTTTCCAGGGTCCTGAGCGCCGATTCGTATGATGCGCGAACCAGAGCGACCTGATCTCCCGCCCAAAGCGTCTCGGACAGGATTTCGAGTTCCCACCACCCGTCGAAGCCGGCGTCTAACAGATCCGCGCAGATCGCCGGCACATCGGCGCATCCCTCGCCCGGCAGCGCGCGATCCAGGCTTCCCGCGGGTCCAGCCGCCCAATCGGACAGGTGGACGATCCGCGCTCGGCTGCCTGCGTCCAGCAGACGTTCGCGTAGCCGCGAATCCCACCAGACGTGCCACGTGTCCACGACGATGCCCCCGGCCTGTCTCTGCTCGACCAGTGCGAGGGCGTCCGCCACTGACGTCGCGACCGAGTCGCTGATCAAGACGGGATGCAGCGGCTCGACGAGAAGGTCGGCTCCCTCCCGTGCCGCTCGTCGCAGAAGGGTGTCGATTGCGGTGAAAGCCTGATTCCACGCATCCCTTCGCCCAAGACCCGCGGACGGACCGCCGACCACCACGACGAGCGGCACGCCGAGCTCGGCGGCATGGGCCAAGAACCGTTCAGCTTTCGCCATGCGTTCCGCACGGGCCACCGGGCTCGGATCTATGAGGCCGATGAACGCGCAGACACTGGTCGGCTGCAGCCCTTCTCCGTCCAGCACGGACCGAACCCCGTTCACACCATGCTCGGCGATCGTCGACGGCAGGACTCCGAAGCCGTCGAAGCCGGATTCGCGCGCGGCGCGCGCGGCGGCCGCCAAGGGGAGATCCCGCGCGGTCAGCTGGTTGAATGATATTCGCAAGTCCCCGGCCGCTGCCGGCCTGCCTGATATGGCCATGCTCGTGATTCTGCAATATCGACCGCTTACTGTAAATCAGACGAAGTGGCGGTCGGCGGGACACGGGCAGCGCTCTACGAGAGCCGGGCTCCAGATACAATGAGCCGATGCGATTCGCATTCATGCCTATTCTTTCTGACGAACCGTCATCCTGGCCGCAGCTGCTGGCAATGTTTCAGGCCGCTGACGAGATGGGCTTTTTCGAATCCGGCTGGCTGTTCGATCACTCGTCATCAGCCGCTGTGAACACTTCTGGCCCGTGCTACGAAACGTGGACGGTCATGGCGGCCCTGGCCCACGCGACGAGCCGGCTCCGCCTGGGCACGATGGTGCTCGCGGTGGCGCGCCGGCATCCGGCACTGCTCGCTCAGATGGCGCTGACGCTCGACACCATTGCGCAAGGCCGGCTCGAACTCGGGATAGGTGCGGGATGGCGCGAGCTGGATCACCTTCCGCAGGGCATTCCCTTCGGCACGCCTGCGTCCCGCGCGGACCGGCTTGACGAAGGATGCGAGATTCTGGTTCGCCTTCTCTCCGGCCACACAGTCTCCACGCACGGCCGGTTCTTCACGCTGACGGCGGCACGATGTGATGTTCCTCCCGTCCAGCGACCGCACCCACCGATCTGTATCGGTGGCGGCGGTGAGCGGAGGACCCTCCGAACCGCTGCTCGGTGGGCACAACACTGGAACCATCCTGGCGGACGCGTCGAGGACTTCTCCCGCAAGCGTCTGCTCCTGCTCCGTTGCTGCGCACAGCTCGGCCGCGATCCCTCTGAGATCACCACCTCGGCGACCATTCCCGGAGAGGACTCCGCACCGGAGAGAATGGTCGAGGAAGTCGCTCAGCTTGCGGACGCAGGTGCTGATCTGGTCGTTCTCCGGATTCGACCACCCCACGAGGCGGCGAGACTTGAGCGCCTGGCGACAGCGCTGGAGCCGCTCCGCTGACTCGGGAACCGGCTTCGGCGGAGGCGCTCCAAAGGCCGGTGAGAGCCCGCGGCGGGGCGGTCACCCGGCAGGGAGGCGGAACGCCGCAGAGAGCGCGCGCAGCGGCTCCGCCGCGAGGGCGGCCCGGCAACCGGCGCGCAGCGCACCCAGGACATCGTCAACGAGCCGGTCACCGACGTGAAGCAGGCGTTCCGCGCCCACGCCGAGCGCCTCTGCCGCCATGAGGAACGCCGCAGGGGAGGGTTTGGCGACGCCGGCGGTCGTCGAGGCGATGACGACGTCCACGTACCGGTCGAGCCCGGTCGAGGCCAGGACGTTCACGAGAGAGGGCTGCCAGTTGGACAGAACCCCGATGCGCTGCCCGGACCCCCGCGCCGTAGCGAGGATCTCTCGCGCACCCGGCATGGGGCGCCAGTTACCGGGGTCGGTGTACGCGTCGAGCACGCTCGCCGCTCCGGACCGCGAGGCGTCGCCGAGCCCGGCCAGCACGTCCCCATAGAAGCGCCGTAGCGTCGATTCGGCAGTGAACGGATCCGCCCACCACGAGTCCGGCGATGTGAGGACGTCGGTCGCCCTCGCCATGGCGGCACGCACCTCGGACATCGGCGGGGCGGAGCCTGACCGCGCGAGGTGGTCACGCACAACGCGAGCAGGGTCGCGGATGTGCTCGATCAGCGTGAATCCCGCATCGAACGTGATCGCGGCCGGCGGTTGGGGACAGGGAGGTCCTGTCACCGCGGCGAGGAGGGGGGCGATGTCCGGCAGAGCGGCGCTGCTCGGCAACAGCAGCGTGGGCAGATGTCCACAGCTGACGGGACGTCCGGTGAACACGCCCACGGTCCGGAAACCGGCGGCCTCGGCCGCCCGCCACTCCGCCGCTGAATCAGCCACGTACCACGCCCTTCGCGGGTCGACCCCCCGGTCTTTCAGCGCGGTGAAGGAGCCTGCGCGGGGCTTCGGCTCGGCCGCATTGTCGCCGTGCACCACGAACTCGAATGCGCTCACGTCGAGCCCGCACGCGCTGAGCTTGCGCCATGTCTTGACGGCCGGGCCGTTGGTGAGGATGCCGCAGCGCATTCCGGCCGATGTCGCGGCCTGTACGAGCCGGCGCGCATCGCACAAGGGCACGGGCGGGATCTGGTCGGCGAGAGCGTCGTAGGCTGACACGTAGCGGGCGAGATCCACTCCCGTGTGGAGACGTTGCACGCACTCCGCGAAACCCATGTGTCCGTAGTGGCCGGCGAACACCAGCTCGTCGGGCGGCTCCAGCTCGAGAACCCGCGCGACCTCCTGGCATTTCGCCCATCCTGTCTTGTACGTGTCGACCAAGGTGTCGTCGACATCGAGGACGAGCCACGGGCCGGTCTCTCCTGAGAAGGCCGTGCTCTCCGGTGCGGCAGGCAGCATCAGGTGCTCATCCTCACGAACTCTGGCCGGGCGACGCCGCGTGTCAGATCGCGGTGCCTTGCCGCTGAGCCCATCGCCACATCACTACATGGTCATGAAGGAGCGGGTCAATCGTTCAGAGATCTTTCAGCAGAGCCGCGATCTCATAGATGAGGGCGAGGTCGGCCACGGCGTCGGAGATCGGGGTACGTGACTCCGCAAGATCCAGCGCGCAGTCGATGAAATGCTCGACCTCGAGTCGGTAAGCACTGTCATACGACGCGATCACCTCACGCCTCACCACATCGGTCCCCACCGTGCACCGCTCGTGGGTGACGGTGGGCGCGGAGCGGCGGAACGGTGATCCGAACCGCAGCTCCGTTGCCGCTCCGGGATAGAACGCGGTGAGAGTCTCGTCCCAATCACTCGCGGTCTCGAAGTCAGGGACGACTTCCAGGTGCACCGGAGTGCCGCTCGCGCTCATGACGGCGAGGAAACCAGGACCGAAGGGCGTGGCGAACCGGAAGGCCTCGCGTACCGTGATCGGGCCGACCAGCGTGCGTCCGAGGTTGAGATCGTGCACAGCCAGCTCCGTCAGAGTTCGCACGTCCTTCACTCGATCGACGGCAGTGCTCCCGAGCGTCATGGCGATCTGAGAGTCGACCGCCGCACTCTCGGCTTCGGCGTCGTGGTCCGTTGTGTCGTGACCCTTGATGCGCTGATGGAGTCTCTCCTGTTTGTGCCGCGCTCCTGCGAAGACATGAAGGCGCACGAGTACGGGTGGCGCCTCGCCGCCCAGGAGCCGCGCGAATGACGGGTCGTACCGTTTCATGTATCCGACCACCACCGACGACCGGGACGATCGTTCCAGCTTTTCGAGCGCGACCGCCTCGTCGATCCCCCAGCACACCGGCTTCTCGACCATGACGTGCAAGCCCACCTCGAGAGCACGCTGGATCAAGGGCGCGTGATGCCGGTTGGCAATCAACACCGCATCGAGGTCACGGGACATCAGATCGTCGGCGGACAGCGCGACGGCGCGGGCGGGCAGACCGTACGTGTGCGCGACGGCGGCGGTGAGGTCGCGGGACAGGTCGCACACGGCGGAGATCTCCACCCGCCGAGACTGAGCGAGGTTGGGAAGATGGTGGAGCTGGGCGACTCGCCCCAGGCCGATCACACCCACGCGCACACGGCGGCTCACGGTTGACCGAGTATCTTGAGGCTGCCGAACTCGCGCTTCATCGATTCGGCGGCCACGGGCCTCTCGTCTTCGAACAGGACCGCCAGGGGGTCGATCCAGCACACGTAGGAGACGCCGTTGGGCATGACGTTGAGGCGTCTTATCTTGCGGTCTGGATTGGGCTCCTCGCTTGATTCGTCCACGTCAAATTCGATATCACCCCAGCGGTAGCAGTCGACCTTCGAGTCGCTCTTGCGCTGGACGAAAGTCTTCTCGAGCCCGGGCACCTGATCGAGCCCGGCCACGAGCGAATCGATGGGAATGTGGCCCTCCGCGTTGTAGACCGAGTAATCGGTGGGCTTGCGGAACGCCTCCGGAATCTCCGAGCAGGACCGAAAGATGAATCGGCGGTATCCGAGCTCGCGGCCCCACTTCATGTAATCGAACATATCCGAAACGGTGGAGACGCCTTCAGGTGTCATGACGCAACTGAGCCGTGGGGTGAATCGCGCGGAGTCGCGTTGGGTGACATAGCGGTGATCGGCATCCGTCATGCCTTTCCACGACGGCCCGAACCTCATGATCGCGGCATTCAGGTCCGGATCGAAGTGTGCCACGCTGACCGATACGCCTGACAGGCCCACGCTGATGAGCCCGTCGAGAAGGCTGGATCGGCCGGTGGGTGTCTGGACGCTCTTGCCCAGGCCGATGCCATTGGTGTGCAGACGCGACTTGTCGAAGCCTGGATTGACGGACTGTGCCAGGTCAAAGAGCCTCTGAGGGCTGAGCGTGGGCTCGCCGCCGGTGTACGCGACCTTTCGCACGCCCGCGGTCAACGCGAAGCTTTTCACTCGCTGCAGCTTGGGTCCCCAGCTCAGGTACGGCCCGGCGGGGGTAAACGTGATCTCGTTGGAGCAGAACCTGCACGCGGCATTACATTTGGACACGACCACCAGCGTCAGAATGGCGCGGTGACTGACCACATACGTCTCGGCGTCGAATCTGATGATATTGCTGTTCCAAAATTCCTCACCCTCGAACGGCTCGGGCCGCTCGCCGATGGTGCGGATCACCTCGCCGTAATGTGAAGAGCTGTCGTCCTCCTTCGCTGTGCCGGCGACAACGGCTTCGTCTGCCCGGATCCGGTTTTCGGTCATTCCGATCGGGCCTCCTCAATGTGTAGTCAATTCGACTCTATCTCTGGGTCGCTATGGTGACAACGGTCGTCCGATCCGCAGGGCCAGACTCTCTATTGCCGAGGGCCGCGCATGAATTTGATTTCCGGCAGTCAGCGCGATGATATGCAGACGCATTGTGGAGGCCATTTCGTCCCCGCAGTCGTCAACGCGAGCAGGCCAGATCCGTCAGGGGCGCCGGCACCGGGTTTCCCGATGCGTGAAGGCGCGTTCCAGCCCTCTCGCGAGACGGGCGCACACGCGGGAGCGGGCCGGATGGCGGGCGGCTACATGCTTCGCCGGATGGCTTCGCCGAGCACGCGGACTCCGTGGACCAGTTCCGGCTCGGACACCATCGTGAAGGCCATACGGAACCACTGCTGGTGATTTCCACCGTCGCCGAAAAACGAGTCACCCGGTTTGCAGAGCACACCTTCCCGCGCGGTGTGGTGCATGACCAGCTCTCCCTTGACCTGCTCGGCGAGCTCGATCCACAGGAACATGCCGCCGTGCGGCACATCGAAACGAACCGTATCACCGCAGTGCTCGCGCAGGCTCGCGACGACGGTGTCACGCTTGCTTCGATAGATGTGCGTAATCTGAGACAGATGCTGGTCATATCGACCGCTGCGAACGAAGTGTTCAAGAATACGGCCGGTAAGCTGGCTCGATCCGAGATCTTCTCGCGGGCCCGCCACGATATCGACGAGATCGGGTCTCGCGCTGAGCCATCCGCAGCGCAGCCCGGGTGCCAGCGTCTTGCTGAAGCTGCCGACGGTTATCAGCCGGTCGCTGCCCTCGAGCGTCGACATCGAGGGCAACACCGGGCCGTCGTATCGCAATTCGGCATAGACGCGGTCCTCGATGACGAGGAAGTCGTACTCGACGGCGAGTTGCAACAACCGCCGACGGCGGGCAAGCGAAAGTGACCACCCGGTGGGCGTGTTGTAGTCCGCGATGGTGTAAACCAGCCTGCAGCGGCGATGTGCGGCCTTCAGGCCCGCGAGCCTGCGTTCGAGGACGTCGATGCGCATTCCGTCGCGATCCATCGGGATGGCGAGAGGTTCGGCGCCGAGGGCGCGGCCGATCCGGATCGAGGCGCCCCACGTGGGGGCTTCCACCACGAACACATCACCATCACGCAGAAGCGCCCGCCACACGAGTTCGATGGCGTGCGCCGCACCGGACGTCAGCATGATGCCGTCGATCCCGGGGGCACTCGATGCCGCCGCGCCGATGCGTTCCGTCAGAGCGGACCGGAGCCCGGCGTGCCCCCGTGCGATTCCGGCACGGCCGGGTCCGCCGTAGAACAGGGAGGGCTCGGCCTCCGCCAGCGTCCGCTCGGCGAGTTCCAGAAACGCCGAGCGCGGAAACGTCGCCGCGTCGGGCAGCCCAAGGTCGAAGGGCCACCTTACCTGCCGTGATGACATGCCTGGCTCCTGGCCGGTCGTCGGGTCGACATCGATGCGCGAGGCAGCGGCGAAGGATTCACGATGATGCTTCTGGGCGCTCATAGATCGTCCCGTCCGACCAGATGTAAGGTGCCTTTCCCCACGTCATCGCGCTGGCAACGTCGGGGAAGAAACCGCAGTTCTTGAAGTTCGCGCTGGTGTTGCACAGCACCGGCATACCGCTGATTTCGCGATATGCCGTGAGAAGCTCCACCAGTTCTGGACACTGCGCCTCGTTGACGGTCTGCAGCCGTGCGGTTCCATCGACGTGGCATATGGCCGGGAGGCGGTCGCGCCACGAATCGCGGACATGGTGTCTGAAGAGCATATAAGGATCAGGGGTTCCCGGATCGAAGATCTCCGGTGCGGCGTTCTCCAGGCACACGGGTGCCACGGGACGGAAGGCCTCGCGACCCTTCATCTCATTCAGACGATCGTGCATGGATCTGTGCGTGGCCGGCGCGAGAATGCTCCGGTGGCCGAGGGCGCGCGGCCCGAGCTCCGCCCTTCCGGTGAGAAAGACGACAGGTTCGCCGGTCTCGTCCATGAGCCGAGCGAGCTCTGGCAGGGAGCATGGAGATGGTTTCCACGCCGGATCAACGGCGGACGTCCCCAGTCGCTGCCCGCTGTAGACGTCCCATTCCACCTGGGAACGGCCCTCCGCGACGGCCATGGCACAGCAGGCCACGCCGAGCGCGACGCCTGAGTCGTTGGGAAAGGGCGGGACCCAGACGTTCTCGAACAACCCGCTCTCACGAATCTGGCTGTTCCAATTGATGTTCAGGGCGGTGCCGCCCGTCAGGCACAGGTTGCGTGGTGCGTCGGGGATCGTCTGGAGCGCTCGGTCGAGGCCCTCCACCAGCTGGTCACCCAGATAACGGCTGATGGAGGCGATCATGTCGACCGGGGAGACACCATCGAGATGTATGGTCGGCGCAAGTGCCTCCAGTTGCGCCACCCCCGACTCAAGCCGGAAAGCGTCGTCCGTCCCGAACGGTGATTCGCGGCAGCACGCGGCATGGCAATCCTTCAGCGCGGAGTCGAGCGCGGCCATCGCGGTGGGGTGTGGCGTGCCCAGCGCCGCGTACGCCATGATCTTGCCCGCCAACCCGAGATTCTCGAATCCCGACGTGCGCTGGTCGAACGGCGGAAACGACCCGGCGAGCACCGAATACGCGTTGCCCACGAGTGGAAACAGGGCGCCGACCGTCCGCAGCTTTGTAAGATCGCCTCGGCAGTCGTACAGGTACGGATACATCAAGCCGTCCCAGCTCACGACGAGCGCAGGCTCGGACGCCACCGCAAAAGGGCTCGTACAGTACGCGGCGGCGACATGGCCCGCATAGTGAGGGAACGTCAGATACTCGAGGTCGAGAGTCCTTTCCTGGACCGGGTTGATGAGCGTCTTCGATCTGATGCCCTCCACATATGGCCCCAACCGGACCTCGACGTCGATCCCCCGCCACCGCCGGATTTTGTACGGTTCATGCCAGCCGTCGAAGGCGACGACATCCATGTCGTCCAGCGCGTAGCCGAATTCGTCGAGCAGGACCTCCACGTCGCCGAGTTCGTCGATACGGGAATAGCGAGGCCGGTTGGCGACCTTTTCGCTTTCGCTGGACATGACGAGACGGCCGTCCTCGATGACCGCCACGGCGCCGTCGTGGGTGATCTTGATGCCGCAGAACTTCATGCGCTGTCCTCTGCCTTTCCTGAAGTATGCAGGGGAATGTCCACACCACAGCGGCCCGCCGCCTCGGCCAGGTGCTCAACCGGCATCGGGAACTGCCCCACCTCGGTCTTGCCGTTCCCGTGGAAGTCCGAGCTGCGGAAAGGAACCAACCTCAGCTGATGTGCTGTCTCCCTTCGGCGGTCCTCGTCTGCGGGCGAGTCGTGCCGTGAGCTCACCTCTACGCCCGCAAGACCCTCGGCCGAGAACGTGCGAAGGTCGTCGACAACGCCGTCCCACGTATTCCTGCCTGAGTGGCACTCCCAGAAGGGGTGCGCTATCACCGGGATTCCGCCGGCGTTGCGGACCATCGCGATAGCGCGTCCGGTGGGCACGTACCGATCCCGTTCCGAGTTCTTCAGGGCGTTGTATCGGTCCTTGACGACGGCCGCGGCCTGAACCGGATCGACGCCGAGCGGGCGTGCCAGATACCGGCCGATGAGCGTCGCGCTGAGCATCCATTTGCGCGGATGCAGCGGCGGTCCGTCCTCCTGGACGCCGGCGAGGATGTCTTCGGTGGCTGGGAGCTGCGTGCCCGCGGCGCGCAGGCCGGCAAGCACCCGGCCGTAGGCTTCGTTCTTGATCGCGGTCGGCCGGAATGCGAACTCTTGTAACTCCGCGTCGAGAATGCCGTGACCGTAGCCCAGCACGTGATACTTACGGTCGTGGTGCATCGTGCTGATCTCGATCCCGGGAAGCAGGATGACGCCGTACCCCGCCGCCATGGCTTCCAGCTCGGAATCGTAGGTCGTGCGGGAATGGTCGCTGATGCTCATCACCCGCAGTGATGCTCGCCCTGCCCGTTCGATGACCTCCTCTGGCGACATCAGGCCGTCGGAGTTCGTGGAATGAAGGTGGAGGTCACAGGTTGCCTGGCACGCGGTGTCGTCGCATGCGGAACGAGTCATTGGAGCACCTCAAAAACCCAGGATCTGTCCGAGCACGCGTCGGTCTGCTCTATGACCACTCGAGTAAGGCCCTCCCCTCCCGGGATGCTACGGGCGAAGGGCACTGAAGCTTCGGGCGGCAATATACTGGCAGGCCGGACTTCCGGATCGAATCAATGGGCTCCGGTCGTCAGAAGGAAATTACGTTATTTTCTGTCGTGCCGCCATCCACCTTCCCGAGCGATTGCCCGCTCGCCTCCGCGCCGGTATGCCGACCTCCTGAAAGTGCGCCCTTGCAGGGGATCTGGGCGTGCAACTGATGATTGTCCTCACTTGCACGCTGCGCCGGTAGCCCCAGGGATCCGCCTCGCGCGATCAGGATCCTCGACGCAGCACGCATCGTGCGCAGAGCACCTGACATATCGCCTCCGCACATGTGGAGCCAGGGCCGGCACGACACTGACCGCCGGCGCCCGGGGGCCGTTCACCGTGGATATGCAGGCCGCATAACCCCGACCACGCCGGGGTCTTAGCGTGACGAATGCGGTTGCCGCACTTCGCCCAAGGCAGGGTCGAATACACCCATGGACCTCGGGCCCGACTCCTTGCCAACGATCTCACATGTAGGATGGTCCGCCATGACGATCAAAGTGCAGGAGTTAGTGAAGGAGTTCCGCCGGCCAAAGCGAAAATCTGGGCGCTTCACCGCACTCCGCACGCTGTTCAGCCACGAGTATGCGTCGACCAGGGCGGTCGATGGTGTCGACTTCAGCATAGAACCCGGTGAACTCATCGGCTACATTGGGCCCAACGGCGCAGGCAAATCGACGACGATAAAGATGCTGACCGGTATTCTGGTGCCCACCTCCGGCACCGTCGAGGTCGCCGGTGTGGTGCCGTGGCGCGAGCGCGAGCGAAACGCTCGTCAGATCGGCGTCGTGTTCGGGCAACGCACCGGACTATGGTGGGACCTCCCGCTGCGCGACTCGCTGGAACTCGTTCGCCCCCTCTACGACCTGCCTCGTCAGCGATTCCTGGCGAACTTGGAGACATTCGCCGGCATGCTCGGGCTGGATCAGTTCATGGACGTGCCGGTGCGGCAACTCTCCCTGGGCCAGCGCATGCGCGGAGATCTTGCCGCCGCGATGCTGCACGAGCCGCAGATCCTCTACCTCGATGAGCCGACCGTCGGCCTGGACATCGTCGCCAAGAGGCGCATCCGTGAGTTCTTGAGCCGGCTCAATCGTGATGCCGGGACGACGGTCATTCTCACCACTCATGACCTCGACGATGTCGAGGAGCTGTGCACGCGCGTCATCTTGGTCGATCACGGAAAAGTGCTTTATGACGGTGACGTCGCCGAGCTGAAGAGGCAGCATGCGCCCCACCACGAGTTGATCGTGCATCTGGCGGAGCCGGCGTTCACCGCCGACATCCCCGACGTGCAGCGAACGCGACGCGAGGACGGTTTCGTCACCCTGACGTTCGACCCGGCCCGCATCGCGGCGGCCGACCTCATCAGCAACGTGCTCGCCGTGCACCGGGTAACGGACTTGTCCATCGTCAGACCCAAGCTCGAAGACGTGGTGGCCGACATCTACGCCGAACGGTCCCCATAGATGCGGACGAGTCTTCCGGGCTATGTCGCCATCGGCAGAATGCAAGCACGCACCGTCATGCGGTATCGCGTCGATTATGGGGCCGGACTCGTGCGGCTCCTGTTCCAGATTCTGCTCTTACGGGTCGTCTGGGAAGGGTTATACGCCGGCCGGACCATGGTCGACGGAATATCGTTCTCGTTGACGATCACTTACCTGACACTGGGAAACCTGCAAAACTGGTTGTTCAGCCCATGGATTTTCTCGCTGATCCCGGAACGGGTCAGGGACGGGCTCGTCGGAATCGACTTGACGCGTCCCGTGGGCTTTCTCGGCCAGGTGGTCGCGAGCCAGCTCGGCCGGACCGCGGCGATGGCGCCATTCGCGGTGGTGGCGCTGCCCTTCGCCAGTTTCGTCGGTGGAGCACAGCCGTCTACGTCGCCGGCGGCGATCATCGCCTACGTCGTCAGCTTGGCCCTCGGCTACTGCGT
Source organism: Nonomuraea diastatica (assembly GCF_004349015.1). NCBI lineage: Bacteria > Bacillati > Actinomycetota > Actinomycetes > Streptosporangiales > Streptosporangiaceae > Nonomuraea > Nonomuraea diastatica. Next base: position 7,008 of record NZ_SMKP01000132.1, on the reverse strand, counting down.
CATCACCATTCTGTCCGTCCTGGTGGGACTGATCACCTTCTGGACGCTGGAACTTGAAGGTCTCTTCCTGATCTACCGTATGGCGGTGCAATTCTTGTCCGGCGCGTTGGTGCCGTTGTGGTTCATGCCCGACGCCTTGCGCATCGTGGTTGAAGTCCTGCCGCTCCAAGCGGTCATGCACACGCCGACCGCGATATACCTCGGCAGGATTCACAGCGGCGACGTGGCGATCGCCATGGCCGTGCAGGCGTTGTGGGTCGTGGTCCTGTGGTTTGCCGCTCGTCTGGTGTGGTCTCGGGCGATCCGCCGGATGATTGTCCAGGGAGGTTGACCACGTGATACGGGCACTGCGCATGTGGGCGATACTGGCCCGCGCCGCGTTACGGGCGGAGATGCAGCATCGTGTCCACTTCTTTTTCGGGCTGCTCGGTGGGCTCGCGGTTCAGGGTATGGGGCTTGTGTTCATCGCAACGATCCTCACCCGATTCGGGGACCTCGGCGGCTGGACCTTTCAGGAAATCTTGTTGCTCTACGGCATGCGTTTGACGGCCCATGCTCTGTGGGTGATCCCGTTTGCCTCGCTGTTCCAGATCACCCACGTGGTGCGCTCGGCGGAGTTCGATCGTTATCTCGTCCGGCCGCTCAATCCGCTGATACAGCTCATGACCCGCCGGATGGCCATCGTGACGATCGGCCATCTCATCGGCGGCGTCGCGATCCTGGCGGCCGGTATGGTGAGATCGGGGGTCGTCTGGACTCCGGTGAATGTTCTCCTGCTGATCGCCGCGCTGGCCGGCGGAGCACTCACCGAGATGTCGCTCCAGTTGGCGCTGGCAAGCCTGGCGTTTCGGCTGCACAGCGCCACCGAACTGATGCTCACCCTCGACAGCGTTTTCAACAGTTTCGGCAACTATCCGATCAAAATCTTCGGCCCGGTGGCGCGATGGGGCCTGACCACTGTCTTTCCCCTGGCTTTTGCCGCCTATTTCCCGGCGACCGTCCTCCTCGACCGAACCGATGAACTGTGGGTCCTCCCGTGGATCGCGGCGGCCGCGCCGGCCGTGGGAGTGATCTTAGCGGCGCTGGCGTACCTTTTCTGGAGAGCGCAAATTCGCTACTACTCGTCCAGCGGAAACTGATATTCCGCCGCTCCTCCTTCAGAGGATTGCCGGGGATGGCTCGGAACCACCTGGGTTCACCAGAAGGAGGCCACCTCAGCCGGGGCGGGCGGAACATCGTCGACATCGCGCGGGCTGCTCGGGCGAACCTGTGCCTTCCGCATGATCGACGGCACCTCTAGACTGGCCTGACGAGGATCGGCGACACGTCTTGATGGCGCCGTGAAGGGCTGGCAGCCCTGGCACGGCGGGCGCGCCGGCACGGCTCCACGCGACATCCCTCCTGCGCATACCCAACCGAGACGATGGCGATGACCGGTCGCCCGTGTGAACGGTGCATTCGCCTTGCCGAACCGCGCCTCTTGCGACGTCCGGGTCAGTCAGGACCGGCACCCGGTTTCGCGGCACCCCAGACCCTCGTGATCATGGCGACCTCACCCAGCCTGCGACGCACTACAGAACGGAGACATGGCTGATGTCGGTGGACCTTCCGGAGCAGACGTACTCACCGCCGTTGGAGTTCTCGGCGTGCCGGGTGGGGAGCGGCCCGCTCGCCTGGGCTCAGAAGGGCATGTGGAACAACATTCGCGCCCTCGCCCCTGGTGACCGGCATCTCAACGTGACGCTGACCGTGACCGTGCCTGATGGCGGGTCTTCCGTCGACCGGGTGCTGACGGCGCTCCGCACCCTGGTCGCCAGGCACGACGCGCTGCGCACCACTTTCCGCACCGGCAACGATGACCAGCCGTTCCAGACGGTCGCAGGGCAGGGCACCATACCGGTCGCCCTGGCCGAGGGCCCCGAGGCGGTGCGCCGGTTGTCCGACGCGCAGTCCGGTCTCGGCGCCAGGCGCTTCGACTTGGCAGTGGAGCTGCCGCTACGCGTGGGCTTGGCGATGGCGGGCGACAGGGTGCAGACCGTGGTCCTGTGCCTCTCGCATCTGGTCGTTGACGGCTGGGCCACTCAGCTGCTGCAGGAGGAGCTCGCGGTGCTGCTGGCCGGCGCGCATGAGCTGCCGCCGGTGACAAGGCAACCCATCGACCAGGCCCGCTACGAGCGGGACGTGCTCGCACCTCGCCTGGGTGATCGTGTACCGGCCTACTGGCGCAAGGTGTTAGGCGCGTGTCCGCCGCCGGCTGACGTCTTCGCCCCACAGGGTGAGCCGGCGGCGCCACGGTTCTGGCACGGCACCTACGTGTCCAAGGCATCCCTGTGCGCGGCGCAGATGCTGGCGGCCCGGCATGGGGTGAGCCAGACGTCGGTGTTCCTGGCGGCGGCAGCGCGTGTCCTGGCCGTGTACGCGGGTCGTGATGAGCTTCCGGCCCTGCTCCGGGTGAGCAACCGGTTCGCTCCCGAGGTCAAACGGTCGGTCCTGTACCTGTGCCAGAACATCCCGGTGCTCCTGGTGAACGGACGGGCTTCGTTTCCGAAGCTCGTCCGCTCGACGCACCTGGCGGCGATGAGGGCCTATCAATGCAGCCAGTACGACCCGGACGACATCAAAGGCGTGCTGGACGACATGCACCAGCCGACCGTCATCCCAGATCTGGTCACCTTGAACGTGGTCACCCATGGCGCGGCCATTGCCGGCGACCAGAGCCGGGCAGAATGGCCCGATGGAGCAAGGCCGCGAGATCTCCTCCAGGACAGCTCGTTCACGTGGCGGCGCACATTCGAGAACGAGAGGATTCGGTTGTTCCTGAGCGTGTTCGGCGGGTTCTCCTACCAAGTGATCGCGGACACCGCCTGTTTTCCGCCCGAACAGATCGAGGCCACGGCCCGGCTCATCGAGGCCACTCTGGTGGAGGAGGCCGAAAGGGAGGGCGGCGCATGACGAACCGTTCGCGGCCGCGTCTGCCGATGGAGCACGCAGCCGTCACCCCGGCGCGCGCCGCGACGCAGGGGAGTCATGACGGCAGCCGATCCCGAACCGCACGGGTGGGTCGCGTTCACCTCGACCGGGTCGCGGGCTCGTCGTGCCAGTCGGGGTGCGTCACCGTGCCGGAGAGCCAGTCGCGCCGGAGGACGGCGTAGCCGACCGAGTCGTGGGGGGTGCCGCCGTCCCGGCTCGGCCAGGCCTCGCGGTAGTGCGCCTCCTTGGCGTACCCGCTCCTGCGCAGGATCGTGCGCATGGCGTGGTTGTCCTGGCGGGTCGTGGCCTCGATCCGCAGGACGTGGGGGAACTCGGTGAAGAGGTACGGCGTCAGCCAGGCGACCGCGGCCGTGCCGAGGCCCTGACCGCGCCGGGACTCACGGATCCGCAGGTCGAACATGGGGGTGTCGTCCGCGAGATCCTGCAGCCGCACCAGGCCCGCGCGCTCCCCGTCGGCCAGCATCCAGAACGTCCTGCTCTCGTCGTTCCAGTAGAGCCCGTCCGCGGCCCGCCGCCTGACCGTCTCCGCGTCCTGGGTGCCCGCGTGGAAGGGCCAGTCGTTTCCCGTCAGGAAGTCCGCCAACGCGTCGATGTCGTCGGCCGAGAACGGGGAGAACTCGATGCGCATCGTCGGATCTTTCCACATGGCCGCCCGCCCGGTACACCGGTTTTCCGCCAGGTCAGCGATAGTTCCAGGCCTTGGCGTACTTGGCGAGCTCGGGTGCGAGCGCGGCTGTGTCGTCGAAGGTGCGGGCGGGCTGGATCCGTCCGGACTTGATGGTGTCGCTGCGGTCGCCCAGGTTCGGCACGAACCGGCCCTGGTCGTGCTTGCTGTACTCGAGCATCTCCGGCTCCCACGCCACGCCCAGGTACGCGCAGACCTCGCGGGTGACCCGTTCCGGCTCGGCGGTCAGTTCTTCGTACCGCAGTGTGAGGCCGTCGAGCGTGCCGCGGGCCTGTTCCAGGGGCTTGAAGTATTTCAGCGCGTTCTCCTCCAGCGCTTCGCGGGTGGAGGTGTTGGTCTTGCGGTTCTCCAGCGAGGACACCACGCCCTCCGGATGGCGCAGCAGGAAGAGGAACTTCGCCTTCGGCCAGGCGTAGTGCAGCCGCTCCCAGACGAAGACGTTGCCCGGTGTCTTGTCGACGATGATCTCCTTGCCGCTGCGCTCCAGTTCCAGGCGCAGGATGCGGTCCCACAGCACGTGCTCCAGCTCCACCTTGTCCATCCCGAGCTCTTGCATGGACTGCTCGGAGAAGTCGGGCGTTAACTGCACCCCGATGGTCCGCAGGTGCAGCTCGTGCGGGGCCCGGATACGGGAGTGGCTGTTGAGGAGCATGCGCAGCAGCGTGGAGCCGGAGCGCACCGAGGCGATCACGAAGACGGGGGAGTCCACCTGGCGCGGCAGGATCGGGATGGAGTAGTCGACGACGTGCGTGCGCTTCGGAGGACGCGGGCGGGTGGCCTTCATGGGGCTCGTCTCCGGTGGCGTCAGCTGGCGTGGAGGGCGCAGAGCCTCGTTCAGGAGCCGAAACCTTCTCTTGATGCCGGTTCTCACAACGCCCATGCGCGCCTGCAGCTCCTTTCGTTCCTGCGCGTTACCTCATTCCCCCAGGAATGGGCAGCCGTAACCAGGGGTAACGGCCGCCATAGTCGGACAAAAGTAACGTAATGGAGCAACGGCAGTAAGGAGTTGGCGCAGGTTCACAGCGCATTCTCAGGGACGGACGGCGTCAGCCGTCCCTGGTGAGATCGAGGAGGCGTTCGCCTGACCGCGCTGCTCCGGCCGGCCGGTTCGCCCCACCACCCACGCCTGCCGCTTACCTGGAGGGTAATCGACACGCTGACCCGGCCCGGGCGGGGTGTGCGGCATGGCAGACGAGATGGCGGACACCCGCGACATCGTGCAGGAACTGCTGCGGCGCATCGCCGAGGGCGACCACGACGGCGCGGCCGGGATGTTCGCCGAGCAGATCGACTGGCGGCTCAGCTGGCCCGCGGAAGGGCATCCCGAGGTGCCCTGGATCGGCCACGATCGACCAGGGCCGAGGTGGCCGACCACTTCCGCATGCTGAACGCTCACCACGTGCCCGAGCTGAACGGCACGTCGGTCGCCCGGATCCTGGTCGACGGGGCGGACGCCGTGGTGCTCGGGGAGATCGTGCAGACCGTGCGGGGAGGCGGGGCCGCGTACACGTCCCCGTTCGCGCTGCACCTCACCGTCGAGGACGGCCTCATCACCCGCTACCACATCTTCGAGGACAGCCTCACGGTCGCCCGCGCCCTGAGCGCCGCCTGACCGCCGCGAGCCCGCTCACGGGCTCGCGGCCGGTCGCGGGGCGGCGGCCGGGGCGATCAGGTCACGGTCACGGTGTGCAGGAGTGCGTTCAGGCCGGTGCCGGGCTCCCAGGTGCCCTCGTTGGCGAGCCTGATGGCGTATTCCGGGCGGCCGGGAAGCTTCGGGTCGGGCAGGTCGAGCAGGAGCGCGTATTCACCGGCGGGAAGGGACCTGGGCAGGCGGAACTTCGCCCTGACCCTGGTCGTCTCGCCCGCCTGCCACGTGCGCGGGTCGGTGGCGAGCGGGAAGCGGTGCACGGCCGAGGTCGCGGTGTCGCGCAGGACCAGTGCCGCGTCGCGCGGATTGACGGGGGCGGCGTAGCCGTCGTTCCTGACGGTGAAGGTGATCGGGAGCGCACCGCCCCTGGCGGCCCCTGACGCCCCCGTTGCCGGTTGCGGCCGAGGCGGGGGCGGGTGCGACGGCTAGGCGCGCACAGGAGGACGATCAGGGCGAGGATACGTTTCACCATGGTGGTGCGGCTCCTAGACCGGAGGGTTGGGGGCGTGCTTCATGACTAATCATGGAATCAACGAAAATAACGTCGGCCTGAAGATAACCAAAACCCGCTGTGAGTCCACTTCTGGCGTGCCGCCATCCCGATAATCAGGGACTCCCTGATAATAAAGGCCACCCAGCGCCGATCACGCGACGCCGGCGCGGGACCCGCCCGCAGCGCCCCCTCCGCGCCGGCCCGACACGGAAACCGGTCCTCGAAGCCGTGGCCCGGCCGGTGGGACGCGGCCCTCGCCTCGGTCCGATCTGGCAGGCTGGGACGCATGTCCGAAACACACCTACCTGGTGGCTTCGTGAACGCCGTCGTCCGGGTCGGCGACACCGTCCGCCGCCCGCCCGCGCAACAGGCCGCGTACGTGCACGAACTGCTGCTCCTGCTGGAGCGTGGCGGATGGCCGGGCGCGCCGAGGTTCCTGGGGATGGACGAGCGCGGCCGCGAGATCCTCAGCTTCGTGGACGGCCACGTGGCCTGGGAGGACGTCCAACCGGACGGCGTCACCTCCGACGAGAGCCTCGCGCGGGTGGCGGAGCTCGTACGCGCGTTCCACGACCTGACCGCGGGCACATCCCTGGCCGGCGAGGAGGAGGTCGTCTGCCACAACGACCTGTCCCCGAAGAACACCGTCTACTGCGACGAGGGCGCGGGCCTGCGGCCGGTGGCGTTCATCGACTGGGACATCGCGGCACCGGGACGGCGGATTCACGACGTGGCGCACGTCTGCTGGCAGTATCTCGGCCTCGGCCCCGGAGCCGTCGACGCCGGCAGGCGGATCCGGCTGATCTGCGACGCGTACGGGCTGCGTGAGCGGGGCGGCGTGGTGGAGGCGATCCTGCGGTGGCAGGACCGCTGCGCGCGCGGCATCGAGACGGACGCGGCCGCCGGGATGCCGCACGCGATCAAACTGCGGGACGACGGGGTGGTGGCCCGGATCCGCGCCTGTCACGACTGGGTCGCCGGGCACCGGACCGAGCTGGAACGCCCGCTGCGCTGACCACCGCCCCGCTAACGGGGGGCGTCCGGGTTCGGGTCACCCAACGTGTGCGGCACCGGCTCTTCCTCCGAGAAGAGCCAGGAGTCACCGGAGTCGTGAAGAGTGGCGGGTTCCGGGGCGTTCGAGGTGGCGGGTCCCCAGGTCTGCGAGGCCGCGGGTTCCGGGGTGTGCGGGGC